>JALZDD010000888.1 GCA_030862715.1 Actinomycetota bacterium
CTGCGCCAGCTCCACCAGGCGATCCTCGACAACGCCGAGGCGCTGCGCGAGCTGACGACCGCCGAGGTCGGCGCGCCCGCGTTCCTGGTCGCCGGGCCGCAGTTCGACACCCCGGTCGAGACGTTGAAGTGGACGATCGACCTTGCCGAGTCCTTCGAGTGGGAGCGGGACCTCGGCGTCGGGGTCACGATGGGAATCTCCTCGCGGCGTACGGTGCGGCGCGAGGCCGTCGGTGTCGTCGCGGCGATCACGCCGTGGAACTTCCCCAACCAGATCAACCTGGCCAAGATCGGACCGGCGCTGGCCGCCGGCAACACGGTGATCCTCAAGCCGGCCCCGGACACGCCGTGGTTGGCCGCGGAGCTGGGGCGGCTGGCCGCCGAGCACACCGACCTCCCGCCTGGCGTCTTCAACGTCGTCACTCCGCGCGACAACCGGGTGGCCGCGATGCTGGCCGAGGACCCGCGGGTCGACCTGGTCTCCTTCACCGGCTCGACGGCCACCGGCCGGGCGATCATGGCGGCTGCGGCGCCGAGCCTGAAGAAGGTCTTCCTCGAGCTGGGCGGCAAGTCCGCGGCGATCGTCCTCGACGACGCCGACGTCGCCTCGGCTGCCTCGATGGCGGCCTTCTCGGTGTCCGTCCACGCAGGTCAGGGCTGTGCCCTGACCACCCGGCTGCTGGTGCCTCGTGAGTCCTACGACGCGGCCGTCGAGGCGGCCGCGGCGACGATGGCCTCACTCGGCGCGGGCGACCCGGCCGATGCCGGCACGATCTGTGGCCCGGTGATCTCCGCTGTCCAGCGCGACCGGATCCTCGGCTACCTCGCGCTCGCTGAGGAGGAGGGCGGCCGCATCGCCACCGGCGGCGCCGTCGCGGTCCAGGACGGCGACCTCGCCGACGGCTTCTGGATCCAGCCCACCGTCATTACCGGCCTCGACAACACCGCCCGCGTCGCCCGCGAGGAGATCTTCGGCCCCGTGCTCACGGTCATCCCGCACGACGGCGACGACGATGCCGTACGCATCGCCAACGACTCGCCCTACGGCCTCTCCGGCTCCGTGGAGTCCGGGTCGCTGGAGCGCGCGAAGTCGGTCGCCGCCCGGATCCGCACCGGCACCATCGGCGTCAACGGCGGCCAGTGGTTCGGCCCCGACGCCCCCTTCGGCGGCTACAAGCAGTCCGGCCTCGGCCGGGAGATGGGCGTCGAAGGTTTCGAGGAGTACCTCGAGACCAAGCTGATCGCGGAGCCCGCATGATGCCGACTCGGCGTGTTCTGACCGAAAACGAGGTCGAGTCGGCGCGTTCTGACCGAAGTGCGGGTCCAGTCGGCGCAAGTTTGCGCCGACTCGGTGGGAATCGGGGTCAGTTTGCGCCGACTCGGCGTGGGAGAAGGAGTGGCGGATGAGGTTTGAGGACAAGGTCATCGTGGTGACCGGGGCGGCGCAGGGGATCGGCGAGGCGTACGCCAAAGGGCTGGCCGCCGAGGGAGCCGCCGTCGTCGTTGCCGATCTGAACGAGGAGAAGGGGCAGCAGGTCGCCAAGGAGATCGAGGCGGCCGGCGGAGTCGCGAGGTTCGTACGCTGCGACGTCTCCGACCACGCGTCGGCGGCCGCGCTGGTGGCCGAGACGACCGAGGCGTACGGCGGGATCGACGGGCTCGTCAACAACGCTGCGATCTACGGCGACATGGCCTTCGACCTGCTGATCACCGTCGACTGGGACTACTACGAGAGGTTCATGAGCGTGAACCTCAACGGCGCCCTGGTGATGACCCGTGCGGTCTACCCGGCGATGCAGAAGCGGGGCGGTGGGGCGATCGTCAACCAGTCCTCGACCGCCGCCTACCTCTACTCCGGCTTCTACGGGCTGGCCAAGGTCGGCATCAACGGGCTGACGCAGCAGCTCGCCCACGAGCTCGGCGGGATGAACATCCGGGTGAACGCGATCGCGCCGGGGCCGACCGACACCGAGGCGACTCGCACCCAGGCCGGTGACTCGGCCAAAGAAATGACGAAGCAGATGGCGATCAAGCGCCTCGGCACCACGGAGGACATGGTCGGAACCGCGAAGTTCCTCCTCTCCGAGGACTCCTCGTGGATCTCCGGCCAGATCATCGCCGTCGACGGTGGCGGGACGTTCCGGTTGTGAACGCGGCGCCCATGACGCGTGCGGGGTTCGTCGGCCTCGGCAACATCGGCAAGCCGATGGCGCTCCAGCTCGCCCGCACGGACCGGATCGAGCTGTGGGTGCACGACATCGCCGAGGAGCCTGTCGCCGAGCTCGGGGCCGCCGGTGCGAAGGCGGCGGGCTCGGTCGCCGAGCTCGCCTCGGCCGTAGATGTGCTCAGCGTGATGGTGCGCGATGACGACCAGGTGCGCCAGGCCCTCGCCGAGGTACTCACCGCCGTCGGCGATCGGCCGTCGCGGGCCCCGCTGACGGTGCTGGTGCACTCCACGGTCGGCCCCGACACGCCTGCCGAGCTCGCCGCGACCGCTGAGCCGCACGGTGTGAGCGTGCTGGACGCCCCCGTCTCCGGCGGCCCGATGGGAGCCGCTGAGGGCACGCTGGCCATCCTCGTGGGCGGCAGCCCCGAGGCGTACGCGGCGGCCGGCCCGGTCCTGGCGGCGATGGGTTCCAAGGTGGTCCATGCCGGCCCGGTCGGCGCCGGGACCAGGCTCAAGCTGGCCCGCAACCTGCTCCACTTCGCCTCCTTCACCGCCGCCACCGAGGCCCAGCGCCTCGCCGAGGCGGCCGGGCTCGACCTGGTGGCGCTCGGCGACGTCGTACGCCACACCGACGCGATCACCGGTGGCCCGGGCGCGATCATGCACCGCGACACCACCGCGCCGATCGAAGAGACCGACTTCTGGCACGGCGTCTTGGGCCACGTGGTCGCGCTGGGGGAGAAGGACCTCGGCTTCGCGATCGCGCTCGCCGACGAGCTCGGCGTCGAGGTGCCGCTCGCCCGACTCGCGCTCGAGCGGCTGGCACCAGGCCTCGGTCTCCGCAAGGACTGAACAAGGAACACGGACACAGTGAGCGACGACCATGAGTACTGAACATATGAGTGATGGCACCGACAAGTTCGCCGACCTCCCCGAGCAGCGCGCCAAGGGGCTGCGCAAGATGGAGGAGGTCTACGGCTTCGACATGGCCGACGGCGAGGGCGACTTCTTCCGCTACACCGCCGACCATCTCTTCGGAGACATCTGGCAGCGCCCGGGCCTGACCACGCGCGACCGCCGGCTCCTGCTGATCGGCCTGCTCGCCGGCCAGGGTGCCGCGGACGTCCTCGGGATCCAGATCCCCGCGGCGTACGCCAACGGCGAGCTCTCCGAGGACGAGCTGCGCGAGATCGTGGTGTTCCTGAGTCACTACGCGGGCTGGCCGAACGGTGCCAGGATGAACACGGTGGTCGAGGAGACCATCGGGAAGGCCCAGCGGAAGGCCCAGGGAAAGGCTCAGCGCTCATGACATACGTCATCACCCAGTCGTGCTGCAACGACGCCTCCTGCGTGGAGGTCTGCCCGGTCGACTGCATCCACCCCGGCCCCGACGAGCCGGGCTTCGGCGCCGCCGAGATGCTCTACGTCCATCCCGACGAGTGCATCGACTGCGGCGCCTGCGAGGACGCCTGCCCGGTCAACGCGATCTTCCCGGACTACGAGGTCCCGGACGCGTTCGCGCCCTACGTCGACATCAACGCTGCCTTCTTCGAGTTCACCGGCGAGCAGGAGGAGTCCGAGCCGCTGCCGTCGCCTGGCCCCAGGATCACCGGCACCGGCCCGCTCAAGGTGGCCGTGGTCGGGGCCGGCCCGGCGGGCTGGTACGTCGCCGAGGAGCTCGCCGCCACCCGCCGCTGCGACGTCGAGATCACCGTCATCGACCGGCTCGCGACGCCCTACGGTCTGGTCCGCTACGGCGTCGCGCCCGACCACCTGGACACCAAGGAGATCGTCTCCGGCTTCGCGAAGACGGCCCGTCACCGCCGGGTGCGGACGCGCTACAACGTCGAGATCGGTCGCGATGTCACCCACGAGGAGCTGCTCGGCGCCCACCACGCGGTGGTCTACACCACCGGCGCCGGCGAGGGCCGCAGCCTCGGCCTGCAGGGGGAGGAGCTGCCGGGCTCGACCTCCGCGGCGGAGCTCGTCGGCTGGTACAACGGGCATCCCGACCGTGCGGAGCTCACCTTCCCGCTCGCGCACGAGCGGGCCGTCATCATCGGAAACGGCAACGTCGCCCTCGACCTGGCCAGGCTGCTGCTGGCCGACGAGGCGGCCCTGACGGCCTCCGACCTGGCTCCGGCCGCGCTCTCGGCCCTGGCGGCCAGCGGCATCCGCGAGGTCGTCGTCACCGCCCGCCGCGGCGCCGAGCACGCCGCCTTCACCAGCCCCGAGCTGCGAGCGCTGGCCGACGACCCGGGCATCGACGTCGTGGTCGACAAGGCGGACCTGACCGCACTGCCGACCGAGGCGGACACGACCGAACGCAATGCCGGCACGTTCGCCGCACTCCAGAAGGCCGACCTGCTCCGCGACCTGGCCGCCCGCCCGCGTACCGACGCCGCGAAGCGGCTGGTCCTCCGCTTCGGGCTCACGCCGACCGAGATCCTCGGCACGGAGTCCGTCGCCGGGGTGCGCTTCGCCACCGGCGAGGAGATCGAGGCCGGCCTGGTGGTCCGCGCCACGGGCTACCGCTCCGCGGGTGTCGCCGGCGTCCCGAACGAGGCGGGCACCGGCCGGTTCCTTCACGAGGCCGGCCGGGTGATCGGCGCCGAGGCCACCTACACCGCGGGCTGGGCGAAGCGCGGACCCAGCGGCGTGATCGGCACCAACCGCGCCTGCGCCGCCGAGACCGTACGCACCCTCCTGGACGACTACGCCGCCGGCTCGCTCGCCGACCCCGCCGGAGAGCCCCTCGACGACCTGCTGGCGGCGCGCGACGTCACCGTGGTCGACCAGACGGGGTGGAACACGCTCGACACCCACGAGTGCGAGTCGGGCAAGGAGATCGGCCGGCCGCGGGCGAAGGTGACCGACCGGGACGAGCAGGTGCGGATCGCGGCACTCGCCCGGGTTTGACTGTTGCCCATTGCCCGTTGGGGATGTCTGCAAGAGTGGGTGAAAACCGATTCCTCGGGGGAAAGGCACTCCATGTCAGGCAGCGACTACAAGGACTGGAACCAGTCGATCATCGACGAGTTCCGCTCGAACGACGGCAACGTCACCTCGGTGCCGTTCGGGCGCGGGCTCGTGCTCGTGCACCACACCGGCGCCAAGACCGGCATCGAGAGGGTCTCGCCGGTGGCCAACCTCCATCCGGACTCCGACACCTGGCTGATCGCCGCCTCCAAGGCCGGCGCGCCCGAGAACCCGGCGTGGTACCACAACCTCCTGGCCCACCCGGAGACCAAGATCGAGACGCCCGACGAAGGGGTCGTCGAGGTCGAGGTGACCGAGCTGACCGGCGCGGAGCGCGACGCCGCCTGGGAGCGCTTCAAGGCGATGAGCCCCGGGTTCGGCGACTACGAAGCGAAGACCGACCGGGTCATCCCGGTCCTCGCGCTGCACCGCCGCTGAACCTCAGACCGGTGTGATCGGCAGCGACCGGCGCGGCTCGAAGGCGAAGTCCGCGCCGGTGCTGAACCTCACCACCGCGACCTCGGAGGCCTCGGGAGCGGGTTCGGGACGGCGTACGACCTCGACCCGCCAGCCATCCTCGACCGCACCGACCTCGACGTCGAGGTGAGGGTCGAGGGCCTGCACCGTGACCCGGAGCGGAACGAACCATTCCGGCCCGATCAGCGAGACCCACGCGCCGTCCTCGTCGGCAGCCGAGGGCCTGACGGTCAGTGCGTCGGCCTCCACCTCGACCGAGACGTACGCAGCGGGGTTGAGCATCGGATGGAGCGCGAGCAGCCGTAGGGCGCCCTTGGTGTCCGGCGGCAGAGAGAGCGCGCTGGCGAGGCGTGAGCCGGCGATGCCGGCGACCCCGACCAGCTGCTTGCGGCGGATGTCGACGAGCTGCTCGGGCGAGGTCACCCGCGACTCCAGCGCGAGGGTGAAGCCGCGGTCGAGCAGCGCCATCTGCAGACAGATCTCGTCGGCGATGCGCACCAGCGCGGAGTGGGAGAAGGCCGCCAGATCGAGGTCGGAGACCAGCGGCCCGGCGTAGTCGGCGGCGCCGTCCTGGGACGGATCGATCGGCGTCAGCTCGAGCCCGGCGGCCCGGGAGCGCTCGTTGACGGCGAGCTCGGGGATCGCCACGGCCTCGGGGTGGGCGTCGTCGATGGTCACGGTCCAGCGGCAGTGGGGCGTCCGGCCGGCCGGCACCCGCGGTGGCCGGTGGACGGGACGTACCTGGGCCCGGGGGTGGGTCGCGATGGCGGTGGCGTCGAAGGTCGGGTCCTCGATGTCGTGGCACATCCCGCGGACGTACTCCTCGCCCATCGGCTCGACGTCCATCAGCGCGCCGCAGTGGTCGAGGTGGAACTCGCCGTGGCGGGCGTCGTGGACGGTGTAGCGGAAGTCCATGAACTGCGGCGGTGCGCCGATGTCGAGCTGGAGGCCCTTGAAGATGGTCGGTACGTCACCCTGCCCGGCCACGGCCGGCGCGTAGCCCAGGGCGGTCTGCATCCGCCGGGTGTAGATCGGCGAGGCGGCGGCCCACTCGACGATCGCGATCCGGAGCATCTCCTCGCGCCCGAAGGCGGAGATGCACCACGCCATCCCGGAGCGGTCGATCAGCTGGCCGATCAGGAGGAGCTCGCGGACGACCTCGGCGAGCTCCTCCCGGGTCAGCTCGGCATAGCGGGAGACGGGCGTCAACGGATGCGGAGCTTCCGCATCCAGCGCAGCGACATCTGCATCTGCTTCGCGTAGTCGTCGAACGTCTGCTTGCCCTGCGGCCCCATGACCTGCTTCTTCAGCGTCGCGACGTTCTGGGTCTCGGTGTACTTCAGCAGCCCCTGGTCGCCGTGACGGGCACCGACGCCGGACTGCTTCATGCCGCCCGACGGGGTCGACTTCGAGGCGTACGCGGTGGCGAGGCCGTCGTTGATGTTGACGTTGCCCGACTCGATCCGCGCTGCGATGGCCTGGGCGCGCTTGAAGTTCGTGGTCCACACCGAGGCGTTGAGCCCGTAGTCGGTGTCGTTGGCCAGCTCGATCGCCTCCTCGAGGGTGGAGTAGCGGTGCAGCGAGACGACCGGACCGAACGTCTCGGTCACCCCGTGGAGCATCTCCTTCGTGGTGCCCTCCAGGATGGTCGGCTCGAAGAAGGTCGGCCCGATGTCGGGGCGCGCCTTGCCGCCGGTCAGCACGATGGCGCCCTTGGCGACCGCGTCCTCGACGTGCGACTGCACCCGCGCCAGATGGTCGGGGGAGACCAGCGCGCCGAGGTCGGGTCCGAAGGCGTACGCCGCCTCGATCCGCATCCCCTCGACGGCGGCCACGAACTTGTCGCGGAACTCGTCGTACATCGCCTCGGGGATGTAGATCCGCTCGATGTGCATGCAGATCTGGCCGGTGTTGCCGAAGACGGCGAACATCGAGCCGCCGACGGTCTCATCGATGTCGGCGTCGTCGAGGACGATCATCGGGTTCTTGCCGCCCAGCTCGAGACAGGCGCCGATCAGGTTGCGCCCCGCCTGCTCGCCGATCAACCGGCCGGTCGCGGTCGAGCCGGTGAACATCGCGTAGTCGACGTTGTCCAGCATCGTCGGACCCACGTCCGGACCCGCGCCGCAGACCACCTGGAACAGGCCCTTCGGCAGGCCCGCCTCCTCGAGCAGCGAGATCCCGAAGAGCGGCGAGAGCGCGGTCTTGTTGTCGGGCTTGAGGAGCACCGCGTTGCCGGCCATCAGCGCCGGGATCGCGTCGGAGAGGCCGGTCGCGAACGGGAAGTTCCACGGCGCGATGATCCCGACCAGGCCCCGCGGCGGGTGGCGCTCGATCGAGCTCGACAGCACCGGCATCACGCCCGGGCGCTTCTTGTCCTTGAGCAGCTTCGGCGCCCGCTTGAGGTAGTGCGAGATCACCATCGGAGGGTCGCAGACCTCCTCGAACGCGATCCGGCGGGCCTTGCCCGACTCGGCCTGGATGAGGTCGGCGATCTTGTGCTGGTTGCGCAGGATCAGCTCGTGGGCGCGCTTGAAGACGGCGAGCCGCTCCGGGAGCGGGGTCGCCGCCCATTTGTGCTGGGCAGCCCGTCCGGCTTCGGCGGCCCGCTCCACGTCGGCCGGTGAGGACTGCGGCAGCGCCACCAGCACCTCACCGGTGTAGACCTCGGTCAGCTTCCAGGACGCACCCGTCGAGGACGGGACCCGGGAGACCAGCTCGCCCAGCATCTCCTCGGTGATCCAGTCGGGGCGGCGCGGTGTCCTGAGCTTGTCGAAGGATACGCCTGCTGTCTTCGCGGTGTCAGTGCTCATGTCTGCTTCCGATCAGCGGTTGTCGAGGGCGGCTCTAAAGATTTTCGTCAAGGACGGCTCTACGCATTTTCGTCAAGGACGAAGGTCGCGCAACGGTCACCGATCATGACCGCGGGAGCGTTGGTGTTGCCGCCGATGATCGACGGCATGATCGAGGCGTCGGCGACGCGGAGGCCGTCGATGCCGCGTACGCGCAGCTGCGGGTCGACCACTGCCCGCTCGTCGACGCCCATCCGGCAGGAGCCGACACCGTGATAGATCGAGGTCGCCCGGTTGGTGACCTCGTCCTTCATCGCCTCGGCGTCGATCGCCTTGCCGGGGTGGATCTCCGACTTGACCTGGTCGCCGAAGGCGGGGGCGGCCATGATCTCGCGGATCATCTCCACGCCCTCGAGCAGGACGCGCTTGTCGTCGGGCTCGGCGAGGTAGTTGAAGTCGATCAGCGGCTCGGCGGTCGGGTCGGCGCTGCGCAGCCGCAGAGTCCCGCGCGAGCGCGGGTAGATCAGCGACGACATCACCGTCAGTGCCGCCCGCGGGTCGACCTCGTGGCGGATCGGCGCGTCCTGGTTGGGGGAGGGGTAGGCCCAGGGGAGGACGTGCAGCTGCAGGTCGGGTACGTCGGTGGCCAGCGAGGTGCGTACGAAGCCGACCGTCTCGAAGACGGTGTGGCCGAGGATCGACCTGCCGACCGTCTGCTCCTTGAGGACCGCCTTGCCGAAGTACCCGGCGGTGCCGTGGTGCAGCGCGGTCGGCATCTCCCAGGTGGTCGGCACGAACATGTGGTCATGCAGGTTGTCGCCGACGGGCAGCTCGTGGATCGCAGTGATCCCGTGCTCGGCGAGGTGGGCGGAATGACCGATTCCGGAGAGCATCAGCAGCTGCGCGGAGCCGAAGACGCCCGCGGATACGATGACCTCCTGGGTCGCCGAGATCGTCTGCGGACCCTGCCTGGTGAGGATCTCCACACCCGACGCCTGCCCGTTCTCGATCACGATCCTCGAGACGTGCACCTGGGTGAGCGTGGTCAGGCTCGGCAGCTCCTGGTCGTGGAGGTAGCCCCGCGAGGCGGAGTAGCGCAGCCCGTCGATCGCGCTCTGCTGGAACGTCGAGACGCCCTCCTGCTCGGCGCCGTTGTAGTCGTCGAGCACCTTCACGTCGAGGGTCTCGGCGGCGGCGCGCTGGAAGGAGAGCGACGCCTCGGTCGGCCGCGGGTGCTTCATGACCTTGATCGGTCCGCCCGTGCCGCGGTAGTCGGAGCCGCCGCCCTCGTAGTCCTCGACCCGTCGGTACGCCTCGTTGACCGAGTCCGCGTCCCAGCCGGTGTTGCCCTCGGCCGCCCAGGCGTCGTAGTTGGCCCGGTTGCCCCGGACCCACAGCAGGCCGTTGATGGAGGAGGAGCCGCCGAGCACCTTGCCGCGCGGCTGGGGGAGCTCACGGTTGCGGGCGTGCTGCTGGGGGACCGTGTGGTAGCCCCAGTCGACGAGCTTCTTCAGCCGCGGCTCGGCGTGGAGCGGACCGATCATGCCTGGCTTGGTCACCAGGTAGTTGCGCCTGTCGTTCTTCCCCGCCTCGAGCAGGATGACCGACTTCCCCGCTGCCGCCAGGCGGCCGGCTACGGCACAGCCGGCCGAGCCGGCACCGACGACGACGTACTCGGCCTCCGTGATCTTCTCGCGAGCCATCTCAGATCCTCTCGATGATGGTCGCGGTGGCCTGCGCGCCGCCAGCGCACATCGAGACCAGGGCGGTGCTCGCGTCGCGACGCTCGAGCTCGTGCAGCGCTGCGGTGAGCAGGCGGGTGCCGGTGGAGCCGACGGGGTGGCCGAGCGCGATCGCGCCGCCGTTGACGTTGATCTTCTCCTCGGGGACCTGGTGCACCTTGGCCCACGACATGACCACGCCGGCGAAGGCCTCGTTGACCTCGGCGATGTCGATGTCGCCGATCGTCATCCCGGTGTCCTTCAGCGCCTTCTCGGTCGCCTGGACCGGGCCGTCGAGGTGGTAGTAGGGGTCGGACCCGACGAGGTTGGACGTGACGATCCGCGCGCGAGCCTTCAGCCCGAGCGAAGCGGCAACGGCGGAGTCCATCAGCAGCAGCGCCGAGGCGCCGTCGGAGATCTGCGAGGAGGTGCCGGCGGTGTGGGTGCCTCCCTCGAGCACCGGGCTGAGCCCGGCCAGCTTCTCGAGCGAGGTGTCGCGGATGCCCTGGTCCTCGGTGACGGTGCGCACCTCCCCGGTGGGCTCGCCCTCGTCGTCGAGCATGGGGGCCTCGACGGCGAAGATCTGGCTCTTGAAGTGGCCGGCGTCGCGCGCCTGGCGCGCCTTGACCTGCGACCACAGCCCGAACTCGTCGACCTCGTTGCGGGAGAACCCACGGTTCTTCACGATCCGGTCGGCCCCCTCGAACTGGTTGGGCAGATCGATGTTCCAGTCTGCGGGACGTGGGTCTCCGGCGCCCTTGGGCACGTTGGCGCCCAGCGGGATGCGTGACATCGACTCGATGCCGCAGGCGATGCCGACCTTGATCTGGTCGGAGCCGATCATCGCGTTGATCAGGTGCGTGGCCTGCTGGGCCGAGGAGCACTGCGCGTCGATGACGGTGGAGCCGGTGTGGATCGGCAGCCCCGCGTGGAGCCAGGCGCGGCGGACCATGTTGTTGGACTGTTCGCCCGCCTGGGAGACACAGCCGCCGATGACCTGATCCACCAGGTCGGGGTCGACTCCGGCGCGCTTGAGCACCTCGACCTGGGCGGCGCCGAGCAGGACGCCCGGGTGCAGGCCGGCGAGCCAGCCCTTGCGCTTGCCGATGGGGGTACGGACGGCTTCGACGATGACGGGCGTGCCCATGGAACCTCGCTCTTCGGGGGTTTCGACAAGTCGCTGGTGCGCGGGCGCGCACCGTCACGCCTGGTGACGTGACACCGGTTACACTCGATTGTTCCAAAGTAGAACGTGTTCTCGTTTGACGCAACCCTTGTGTGATGGCGAGCACTGTGTGAACATAAACTAGAACGTGTTACAGAAAAGACCTCGAAGGAGCACACCCGTGACCGCTCTCCCCGTGGATTTCGATCCGACTGATCCCGTGCTCAACGAGGAGCGCGTCCCGCTCCAGGAGTTTCTCGAGCTTCGCAAGA
>JALZDD010000903.1 GCA_030862715.1 Actinomycetota bacterium
GCGAGGTCGACCGAGGTGAACACGCCCATGCCGAGGCCGAGGACGGCCACGCCGATGATCGCGGCCGTCCAGGAGTGGAAGCCGGCCAGCGAGAGGGTGCCGGCAGCCATCACGACGCCGGCGACGGTCACGAAGATCCGGCGGCGGTCGAGCCGGTCCGACAGCCATCCACCGGCCACGACCGTGACCAGCAGCGCGAGAGAGTTGACCGCCGAGAGCAGGAAGACGCCGGCTTCGGGGTTCTCGTGATGAACCGCGTCGTCGAGGTAGAAGAGCAGGTAGACGAGCCCGATCGCGAACCCGAGGTTCATCAGGAAGCGGGTCAGCCACGCCCAGGCGAAGTCGGGGTGCAGACGAGGGCTGATCCAGAAGCCACGGAGGAACGTTCCCCACGAGAACGGTGGCCGGTCAGCGGGGTCGAGGACCAGGTCGCGGCGCATCGCGACGTACGGAACGCTCGCGATCACCAGGAAGACCGCGCACGCGAGGTAGCCACCGACGATCCCGCCCACAGCCGCCGCGAGCCCGGCGCCGACGACGGCGCCGACGGTCTGGGCGAGGCCGAGGAAGCCGCCGATGGTGCCGCGCTGCTGGTGCGGCGCATGGTCGGGTACTGCGGCGGTGATCGCCGCGAAGTTCGCGTTGAGGGCGATCTGGGCCAGGCACCATCCGATGGCCACCACGACGAGGTTCGACGCGAAGGCCAGCAGCACCAGGCTGGCCACGCCTCCACAGATGCCGAGGACCGTCCACGGCAGTCGGCGGCCGTAGCGCGAGGTGGTCCGGTCCGAGAGCGCGCCGAAGACCGGGTTGGCCACCGTCGAGCAGAGCGCGCCGATGCCGACGACCCAGGCGAGCGCGGCCTCCTTGTCGTCACCGGCGAACCGCTCCGCCTGCATCCCGAGCAGGGTGAGGATCGGGCCGAACCATGCGGTGAACAGACCGACGTTGGCCAGCGAGATCGCGGCCACCCATGACGTGGGGGCGGGCTCGGCCGGCTCGTCCAGCGCAGACCGAGTGAGCTCAGCGCTGGTCACGTTGGGCGCCGATCAGCTGCTGATACCAGGAGTAGGAGTCCTTCGGCGTCCGCACCAGGGTGTCGTAGTCGACGTGCACGAGGCCGAACCGCTGGGTGAAGCCGTGGTTCCATTCGAAGTTGTCGGTCGGCGACCAGACCCAGTAGCCACGGACATCCGCGCCCTCCTCGATCGCCTGGTGTACGGCGCGCACATGCGCGTCGAGGTAGTCGATCCGGCCGCCGTCGTGGACCCTGCCGTCTGGACCGGGTTCCTCGGTGCCGGGCTGCTGCGAGGTGCCGTTCTCGGTGACGATCAGTGGCGGCAGGCTCTCGCCGTACCGCTCGGTCAGCGTCAGCAGGACCTCACGCAGGCCGTCGGGGCTGATCTCGCCCCCGAGCCCGGTCTTGGGCCCGTCGACCTCGACCGCCCGGAACGGCATCTCCGCCGGGATCTCGTGCTCCTGGATCAACGACGGCTCACCGGTCGGAGCGGCAACACGCTGCGGGCTGTAGTAGTTGACGCCGTAGAAGTCGAGCGGGGTCGAGATGACCTCGAGGTCGTTGGCGACCGGACCGGGCATCCCCTCGGCATACCCCTCGGGGTAGCGACCGAGGAGGATCGGGTCGGCCCAGATCCAGTCGGTGAGGTCGGCGCTGAACGCAGCGGCGGCGAGGTCCTCCGGGCTGTCGGAGGCGGGCCAGGTCGGCGCGTGCGGGTTGGCGGTCCCGACTTTGCGACCGCCGGCTGCACGGATCGCCTGGACACTGAGCCCATGAGCGAGCAGCTGATGATGGACGGTCGGCAGCGACCCGAAGAGCAGCTCCTGCCCGGGGGCGTAGCCGCCGATCGCGTAGCCGAGCAACGAGAGCACCACCGGCTCGTTGAGTGGGATCCAGTACGCCGCGCGGTCGGCCAGCCGCTCGGCCACGACCGCGGCGTACTCACCGAAGCGGAGCGCGGTGTCTCGGTTCATCCAGCCGCCGGCCTCCTCGATCGGCAGCGGGGTGTCCCAGTGGTAGAGCGTCGGCGCCGGCTTCAGGCCGGCCGCCAGCATCTCGTCGACGACCCGGTCGTAGAAGTCCAGGCCCTTCGCGTTGACCTCGCCCGACCCGGTCGGCAGGATCCGCGGCCAGGCGATCGAGAATCGGTAGACGTCGGCGCCGAGGTCGCGTACCAGCGCGATGTCCTCGGGGTAGCGGTCGTAGAAGCCGGCGCTGGTCGCCGGCGTCGATCCGTCGGCGATCCGCCCGGGCCGCTCGCAGAACACGTCCCACGTGGACCGTCCCCGCCCGTCAGCCTCGAACGCGCCTTCGGTCTGGTACGCCGAGGCGCCGACACCCCACTCGAAGCCAGCAGGGAATCTGGGCAGCGGCCGGGTCATGGATGGACTCTAACGCGAATACCGAATGGTCGCTAGGTTTTCGCTCGGGCCACCTAGACTGCGAGCATGTCCAGCCGAGCCCGTGGTCCGTACGCCAAGTCCGCCGAGCAGCGGCGCCGGATCCTCGACGTGGCTCAGGACGTGTTCGGGCGCCGAGGCAGCCACGGCGCCTCGCTGCGGGAGATCGCGGACCTGGCCGGCATGAGCCAGGCCG
>JALZDD010000926.1 GCA_030862715.1 Actinomycetota bacterium
GTCGAGGGCACCGACCCCACCGAGATCCCCTCGCTCAACGACGCGCTGGAGGATCCCGGCGACGCCGCCGACTACGACTACTCCCCGCAGGCCAGGGAGCGCTTCAAGCTTCTCGCCGACGAGCTCCGCGGGCTACGGCGCGCGGTCAACGAGCCGCTCCTCGACCTCGTTCGGCGGATCATCGATGTCACCGGCATCGACGTCGAGCTGGCCGCCTCGGTGTCGCCGGCGGCCTCGGCCAGGCGCGACAACCTCGACCTCTTCGTCCAGGCGGTCGCAGACTTCGAGGGCCTCGACGGCCAGGTCACCCTCGCCGCGTTGTTGGCCTACCTGGAGGCGGAGGACGAGTACGGCCAGGGTCTCGACGTCGCCACGCCCTCGGAGGCCGACTCGGTCAAGCTGCTCACCGTCCACCGCGCCAAGGGGCTGGAGTGGGACGTCGTCTTCCTGGTCGGGGTCACCCACAAGAAGTTCCCCACCGGCCAGACGCGCTCGTCGTGGCTGACCGTGCCCTCGGTCATGCCCGCCGCGCTCCGCGGCGACCGCGACGACCTGCCACAGCTCCATGGCCACGACGCCGATTCGATCGACGTGCTCCTCGCCGAGCGCAAGGAGCACGAGCGCGTCGAAGAGCTCCGGCTGGCGTACGTCGCCTGGACCCGGGCCCGCCACATCCAGTTCGTCTCGTGCTGGCGTTGGTCACCCGCGATCAAGGAAGGGCGTGGCCCGTCGCTCTACGTCGAGAAGACCCGCGAGGCACTGCTGCAGTGGGGCGCCAAGCCCGATCGCTGGGCCGAGGTCGTCGTGAAAGGGGAGGAGGAGAATCCCTACGCCGCCCAGGAGGTCGATCTGCCCTGGCCGATCAACCACCACACGGCTGAAGTGGAGCGGCGTCTCGAGGCGGCCAGGCTGGTCCGAGAGGTGGGTCCGGGGCCGGACGATCTCGAGGACCTCACCCTGCTCGAGACGGTGAACCAGTGGGACGAGGAGATCGAGCGGCTGCTCACCGAGGCGGAGCGCGAGCGCGCTCCAGAAGTGGTCGTACCCCTGCCGTCGTCGCTGTCGGCCACCGCCATGTCGAAGCTGCGCGACGACCCGCTCGGCTTCGCCGCCGACCTGGTCCGCCCGATGCCCCGCAAGCCCTCCTCTCAGGCCCGCTTCGGCACCCGGTTCCACGCCTGGGTCGAGGCCCGCTTCGGCCAGCAGGACCTCTTCGACCCCGACGACCTGCCCGGTCGCGCCGACCACGGCATCGAGGACGAGTCCGGCCTCGAGGAGGTCATCGCCGCCTTCGAGCAGGGCCCCTTCGCCGACCGCCCGCCGTTCCGGGTCGAGGCGGCCTTCGCCATCGTCCTGGCAGGTCAGGTGGTGCGTGGGCGGATCGACGCGGTCTACCAGGAGCCCGATGGGAGCTTCCTGATCGTCGACTGGAAGACCAACCAGACCCAGAACGCCGATCCGCTGCAGCTGGCTCTTTATCGGCTTGGGTGGGCTGAGCTGATGGGGGTGCCGTTGTCTCGGGTTCGGGCTGCGTTCTATTACGTACGCTCTGGTCGGCTTGTCGAGCCTTCTGCTCTTCCTGGGCGGGAGGAGTTGGAGGGGATCTTGGGCGGGGGTCGCTGACCGGTTTTACTGGGGACTGTTTGCCGCCGAACCTTTCGGGGAGGGTGTTCTCGGCGTCGCCCGGAGTAAAGGACGGCCTTCGGCCGCCGGCTGACGCCGGTCGCCTTCGGCGATCCTTGACACCGGTCGGCGCCGAGAATTTTGGCTGGTTATCGGGTCGGCGGCAGCGGTCTGGTGCGGAGATTTGGGTTGGGTAGGGGTTTGGGAGGCCGGTGGAAGGAATTTTCTTTCCGCCCAGAGCCGGTTCTCCGGGGGAGGGTTGGTCGGCGAACGAATTTTCGTTCGCCGCAAGATGGCGCCTGGCCTGGCCTGGGGTGGGGGTTGGCGGGTGGAAGAAATTTCTCTTCCACGCGGAGACCCCTTGTCTGGTGGAGGCGTGGAGCGGTCACCTTCCGTGGGTGAGTGTGCCGTGGCCACACCCGGCGGCCGCAGGCCGTCCTTGACACCGGGGCAGGTCGAGAAGACCCTCGAAGAACGGGTCGGCGGCCCAGCCCAGCCAGAGAAATCGGCCCCATCCAAACGCCAGACCAAGACCCCAACCGAACCCACGCGGCGAGCAGCCGAAAGCTACTTCACCGTCCGCGCAACCTCCGGCATCTCACCAGACTCGCGCAACGAGTCGAGCAGATCGCCGGGCAGGATCCAGACGGTGGCAAGAGGGAACGGACGCTCGCGCAGCATCACCGCTCCGGTGACGTACGCCGGCTCGCCGCCCGGGCAGGAGAAGACGATGTCGTCGCCCCACTCCCACTCGCGCTCGACGATCGTGGGGAGCATCCACCACATCAGCCAGTTGCGCTCGGAGTTCATGGCCGAGGGGCGGCGGGGGCAGTTGTCGTCGTAGGCGACGACCGCGTCGGGGTGCTCGGCGAGGATCGAGCGCAGGTCGTCGACGACCGGGGTGGCGTGGTCGAAGCGGTCGTGGAACTCGTCGGAGGCGACGTCGGCGACAGCGGATCCGGCGGTGCCGACGACGAGGACGAGCGCGGTGACGACGACCGCGCGGACCCGGTCACCCAGCCGCGGGCTGAACCGGGAGAGGGCGGCGAGGAGCGTCCAGATCGCCAGCGGCACCAGGGAGCACAGGGTCGCGATCAGCCAGAAGCGGTTGTCGTTGGTGAACGACGGGATCGGCCCCGGCTGCGGGAACTGCCCGTCCGGAAGCGCCCACCACCACGGGATCGCGCCGGGGATGTGCGCCGGGGTGGTGTAGGCCCAGGTGGGGGC
>JALZDD010000953.1 GCA_030862715.1 Actinomycetota bacterium
GTTGTGATGGGTCCGATTCTACGCCCATCGCGTCCGTTTGACCATCTATTTGTGCAGGTCAACGGCTACTTTCGCGGTGAGCGAACGGCCTCGTATCTGAGGATGGTAAGTGGCCCGAAGGGCCACCCTTCCGCCCAATTGACCTCACCTCTTCCAGGCAAGAATCCGCTGCGCCACACCCGGGCCGCCGCCCCGATAGCCAGCCGATCTTTTCTCGATCTGGTCCGGAGTCCAGGACGCCGAAGGCGGCCGGCGAAGCCGGCGCCCGAAGGGCGTCATCTCGACAAGCTCGATACATCGCCTTGACGCCGGTCCAGATCGAGAAGACCCTCAAAGAACGGGTCGGCGGCCCAGATAAACCACGAAGAACAGTTCAGGAAGCAACCTCCCCAAGATCGCCCCGATTCCCCGGACGCGGCAACCCATAGTGATCCCGAAGAGTGACCCCGGTGTACTCAGTACGAAAAAGCCCACGCTCCTGCAAGATCGGCACGACAGAAGAAGCAAACGCCTCGATCCCCGAAGGCAACACAGCAGGCATGATGTTGAACCCGTCAGCGGCACCGTTCTCAAAGTAGTGCTGGATCGTGTCAGCAACCTGAACAGGAGTGCCGGCGAAGGTGCGATGACCGCGCCCACCACCCAGCTTTCCGATCAGCTCCCGCACAGTCAGACGATCACGACGAGCCCAGTCGACGACGAGCGTATAGCGACTCTTGGCACCCTCGATGGAGTCCTCCGAAGGTAGATCAGCGGGCAGCTCCGCATCCAGGTCCAGCCGCGAAGGATCGACCCGGAGCAGCTGAGCGAGCTGGGCGACGGCGTACTCCGGAGCGATCAGCCGGTCGAGCTCGGCCTCCAGCTCACGCGCCTCCACTTCGGTCTCGCCGAGGACCGGGACGATCCCGGGCAGGACCAGTACGTGGTCCGGGTTGCGGCCGGCGGCGACGACGCGCCGCTTGATGTCGGCGTAGAACGCCTGGCTCTCGGCCAGCGTCGGCTGGGCGGTGAAGATCGCCTCGGCCCAGCGGGCCGCGAACTCCTTGCCGTCGTCGGAGGATCCTGCCTGGACGAGCAGCGGGTGGCCCTGCGGTGACCGCGCCAGGTTGAGCGGACCCTCGACCGAGAAGTGCGGCCCAACATGAGAGATCGGCCGAATCCGGTCACCGACCGCATGCACCCCGGCGTCCTTGTCGGCGACGATCGCGTCGTCGGCCCAGCTGTCCCACAGCTTGGTGGCGACATCCAGGAACTCCGAAGCCCGCTCGTAGCGGGTCTTGTGCAGCGGCTGCCCCTCCAGACCGAAGTTGCGCGCCGCGGCATCCCCGGCGGTCGTGACGACGTTCCACCCGGCCCGCCCTCCGGAGATGTGGTCCACCGAGGCGAGCCGCCGGGCGAGGTTGAACGGGTCGTTGTACGACGTCGAGGCCGTGGCGATCAGGCCGATGTGCTGTGTGGAGACCGCCAGCGCGGACAGCAGCACCGTGGGCTCGATCCGCCCCGACGGCCGACGGCCGGGCTCGCCGAACAGAGCCGGGGAGTCGGCCAGGAACAGCGAGTCGAACTTGGCCTCCTCCGCCACCCGCGCCAGGTGCTGATGCGCCTCGAGCGACAGGTTGGCGTGCGGGTCCGAGTCCGGCAGCCGCCACGACGCCTCGTGGTGACCGGTGTCGAGCAGGAACAGGTTGAGGTGGAGCTGTCGGGCACCCATCAGGCGACCTCCTCCTCGACCACACCGAGCTCGGCCAGCAGCTGGGCCCGTAGCGACGCGAACCGCGGATCGCCCGGGCTCCGCCTCGCACCGAGGTCGATCCGGAGGTCGGAGCCGACGACACCGTCGACCAGCACGATCACCCGGTCCGCGAGAGCGATCGCCTCGTCGACGTCGTGGGTGACCAGCAGGATGGCAGGGTTGTGGGCGGCGTACAGTTTCTCGAGGAGCTTGTGCATCTTGATCCGGGTCAGCGCGTCCAGGGCTCCGAACGGCTCGTCGGCGAGAAGCAGCTGCGGGTCGCGTACCAACGACCGCGCCAGCGCCGCGCGCTGCTGCTCGCCACCGGAGAGCTCGTGCGGCCAGGCCTTGTCACGGCCCTCCAGCCCGACCTCGGAGAGCGCCTCGAGCCCACGGGCGCGGGCGTCGGAGCCCGACAGCCCCAGGACCACGTTGTCGAGCACCCGCCGCCACGGCAGCAGCCGGGAGTCCTGGAAGACGACCGAGACCCGCTCCGGCACGTCCACGACACCCGATCCCGAGACCGATCGGTCGAGACCGGCCAGAGCCCGCAGCAGGGTGGACTTCCCAGAACCCGAGCGCCCGATCAGCGCCACGAACTCTCCGCGAGCGATGGTGAGGTCGAGCCCGTTGAGCACCCCGCCGGCCTCGGAGAAGCTGCGACGCAGCCCCTCGACGCGTACGGCGGGTCCTTCGGGTGCCGTCAGTGACTCTCCAGCGTGCGTCGCCATGCCAGTGCCTTCCTCTCGGTGAAGCGGACGATGCCGTCGGCGACCAGGCCCAGCAGGGCGTAGACGACCAGGCCGACGACGATGATCTCGGTCTGGCCGTAGCTGGACGCGAGGGTGATCATGTGGCCGATGCCGCTGGTCGCGTTGACCTGCTCGACGACCACGAGCGACAGCAGCGCGTTGAGCACCGCGAACCGCAGCCCGAGCAGGAAGCCCGGCGTCGCGCCCGGCAGCACCACATGCCGGACGAACGCGCCGCGCCCCAGGCTGACGGTCTCGGCGAGCTCCGCGTAGCGGCTGGTCGATGCCGCGCAGCCCGTTGTGGGTGTGGATGTAGATCGGGATGAGTACGCCGAGGGCGATCGTGATCACCTTCATCGGCTCCCCGATCCCCAGCCACAGGATCAGCAGCGGCATCAGCGCCAGGCTCGGGATGGCCCGCTTGACCTGCACCGGGCCGTCGATCACCGCCTCCCCGACCCGGCTGAGCCCGGAGACCAGCGCGAGCGCCAGCCCGACGCCGACCCCGATCACCAGCCCGAGCGAGGCCCGGTAGGCCGAGGTCGCGAGGGCCTCGGGAAGCCGTCCGTCGGCGATCAGCCGCTGAGCGGTCTCGACCACCACCCACGGCTCGGACAACGTACGCGGATCGAGTACGCCCGTCGCCGAGGCGAGGCACCACAGGCCCAGGAGCAGGACCGGTCCGATCCACAGGGTGCCGGGGACCCGCGGCCCGGGGCCGAGGCGGCGGCGTACGACTCTCTTGTCGGTGGTCTTCTCGGAGACGACGCCGGCGATCGGCGCCTCGACTGCGGTGGTGGCCATCACTGACCGCCCTTCACGGCCTCTGCGATGACCTTCTCGTAGCGGCGGTCGTAGAGCTCGGTGACGTCCAGCTCCGGATGGTTCTGTTCCTTCGAGAGGATGTCCGCGGTCTCCTGGTGACGCTTGATGAACCCATCCCAGTTCTCCGGGATGACGTTCTGACCAGAGGTCTCGAAGACTGATCTGCCGTCCTCGAACGTGAGTCCCTCGTGGTCCACGTAGTAGGCCTGGATCCACTCGTCCGGGTGCTCGTCGACCCACTTCTCAGCCTTGACCCACAGCGCGAGGAAGTCCTTGAACGCGGCGGCCTTGCCTGCGTCCTCGAAGGTCTCCTCCGGCCCGTAGATCAGGGTCGCGTCGTCGCGGATGCCGGTCCGGATCGAGGTCGCACCGTCACGGCCGTACTTGGCCAGATAGGACGTCAACTGCGGCCCGCCCAGCGGGGCGACGTCGACCTGGTTGGAAGCCAGCGCGTTGGAGAAGGTGTCGTCGACGCTCTGGATCTCGACCAGCTCGACGTCCTCCTGGGTGAGCCCGGCAGCTTCGAGCGTCTTGAGGACCAGCGCGCCCTGGGCCTGCCCCGGCGAGTACGCGATCTTCTTGCCCTTCAGGTCCTCGAGCGTCTTGACCTTCGACTTCGGCGCGATGCCGAGCTCGTAGATGGGATTGTCGAGCGGGTCCGGGTTCTCGGTGACCGCGACGATCTTGACGGGAGTGTCGGTCCAGGTCGCGAACAGCGGCGGGATGTCGGCGACGTAGCTCGCGTCCAGCGCGTCCGCACGGAACGCCTCGATGCTCTTCGGACCACCGGAGATGTTGGCCCACTCGATCTCGTAGCCCTCGACCTCGTCGATCAGGCCGGACGCCTTCAGCGCGACCTCGATGGGCGGAAGCCCGAGGCGCAGGACGGTCCCCTCCGGGACCTGGTCGGGGAGCGCCGCGTCGGCGGCGAGCTTGGAGGCACTGGACGCATCGGCGCCGCCGCACGCCGTCAGCCCCAGGAGCATGGTGGTGAGAACGGCGGCGATGGCGGTCAGGCGCGGTGGGGTGGGGCGGATCATGGCTCTCCTCTGGTTGGTCCGTCCAAACCAGAGTAAGTCACTAGATTTTAAGCATAAATGCCTGTTCGGATCCTGAGACCGCCGAGAGGTCAGCTACGCAGGGCCGAAACGTCACTTCCGTCGGC
>JALZDD010000976.1 GCA_030862715.1 Actinomycetota bacterium
TCCGTGCTGCTCACTGCTCTTCGTGGTGCTGCCGCGGTCGAGGAGGACGACGGGGACCACACGCCCCGCACCTCGTTCCTCGACCGGGCCAGCGAGCGCTGGAAGCAGCGCCGCCGCGACAACGACCAGTAGAGGTGGGGCGGGCAGCTCCCGCCTGCTGCGCGCCGCCCCAGCACGCACCCGGCGGCGTTGTCGTCGGTCGACGGCCAACACCGGGCCGCCTCCCTCCTCCGCCTTGCCGTGCACGCACTGGGACGACGCTCGCGCCGGCGGCAGCTGCCCGCCCGACCTCTAGGACGAGATCAGCTCCCGCTCGGACCGCGCAACAGGTCCGTCGGTGGCTGGTGCCGGCGGACGGCGGAAGACCGACGCCGGCCACAGGCGTGCCCGGCGCCGGGCGCGCCGATCGGCGTGCTCCCTGAGAGTGGCCGAGACCAGGCGTACGTCGTCCCCGACCGCCGCGGTGTCGCGATGCTCCGCGTAGCGGTTGCGCTCGACGGCGGCGACGATCCGCTGTAGAGCGAGCATCGGCTCGCGACCCTGCAGATGCGGAGCCAGGCTGGTGGCCTCCTCCCGCGGTGAACGGGTCCCGGACCAGGGGAGACCCAGGTCGATCGCGGTGTCACCCAGCTCCGTCCAGCCGGCCTCCGCGTCGCCCGCGAGCCGCGTAGTACGCCGCCGGCGCCGGATCACGGCCGGTGCCGCGAGCGCGACCAGGCCGACCAGCGAGACGATCCCCAGACCGGTCCAGACGGCGCCGGCGTTGGACTCTTCGGCGCCGGTGTCGGCGACCTCCGGTGTGTCCGGCTCCTCGCGCTGCGGCCGGTTGGGCACCGGCGCGACGCTCGTGCCGGCGCTCGGGACCGGGGCCTCCGGCTCGTTGCCGGCGTTGCCCAGCGCACCCGCGGTGTAGCTGGGCTCGCTGGTGTCCGCGGCCGCCGGCGTCGGCTCGAAGCGGATCCAGCCGATGTCCTCGAACCACAGCTCGGGCCAGGCGTGCAGGTCGCGGCCGCGGAACTGCCACGCGCCGTCCTCGTCCTGGTCTCCGCCCAGGAAGCCGAAGGCGACCCGAGCCGGGATGCCGAGCTCGCGAGCGAGCACGGCCATGGCCGTCGCGTACTGCTGGCAGTAGCCGACCTTGTTGTCGGTCAGGAAGTCCAGCAGGGCCGCGCTGTCGGCGCCGACGTCGCGCTCCAGGCTGTAGGTGAACTCGCCGCTGTGCCGGAACCAGTTCTGCAGGGCGACCGCCTTGGCGAATGGCCGGTCCTGGCCGGCGGTCCGGTCCAGGGCGATCTGCTCGATCTCGTCGGGGAGCAGCGGCAGGTCGGTCATGCCCGGTGGGGCACCGACGCCGGGGTCGCCGGCGGCCAGGAGACGCTCCTGGGTCGGCTCGACGGGGGCGGCGGTCATCCGCCACCTCTGCCCGGCCACGGTCTGGTCCCTGCCCTCGGTGGACATGAAGTCGAGGGTGTCCTCGTCGTAGCGCCACGGCCCCCTGGCGGTGACCTCGAGGGGATGGGCGAAGATCGGGAGCCAGGTCGACTGGAACTTCGCGCTCGCCTTCAGCTGATAGGTCGTCGGATCGCCCAGCAGGGTCGGGTCGGACATCGGCGGCTCGAAGGTGGCCACGCCGCTGTGGTCGGAGGGCACGTCGCGGTTGCCCGAGGTCCACTCCGTGCCGGTGAACTTGGTCAGGGCTCCGACGCGTAGATAGGACGGCGGAGTCTCGGTGTCGCCGTAGACGGGCGTCACGGACACCATCACCTGGTCGCTCTGCCGGCGCAGGTCGTCGTAGAGCCCGACGGTCGGGTTGATCACTCGCAGGGGGCCGTTGCCGTCGCCCGGGCCCAGACCAGGCAGGGAGACGTTCGGGCTGGGCAGCCACGCAGGGGTGAGCAGGGCGATCACGACCGCGGAGACGCCGATGACTGCCGGCCCGGCGGCGGGCACCGCCGGGAGGTCGTCGTCGAGGCGCCGGCCCCAGCGGCCGAGCTGCTGGGCGCGGTCGAGGCGCAGCATCACCAGGAACGAGGTCGCCGTGAGCGCGAAGACGACCCAGGAGACCCCGCCCCAGCCGCCGGCGCCGATGATGCTGAACGGCACCGTGAAGACCCCCAGCACCACGAGGCCCATCATCGGCGGCCGCCGCAGCGAGACCGCCAGGATGTCGGCCAGCAGCACCGCCGCGACACCGCCCGGGATGAGGTACGGCGCCACCTCCGCCCCCGACATCGGCAGGTCGAACGGGTTGAACGCGACGTACGCCTCGGTCATCTCGGCCGTGACCCGTGCTCGGCCGTCGCCGGTGACCGGGAAGGGGTGCTGCACGACCAGGAGGCCGGTCGCGATCGTGCCGAGCAGCACCTGCAGCAGGACCACGACCGAGCCGTGCACGCGCAGCAGCCGCGCGGAGATGCCGGTGCCGACGATGAGCAGGCCGGCGACGAGGATCGGGCCGAGATAGGGGAACCGGGTGCTCGTGAACGAGCCCCACGACGACAGCGCGAACAGCACGGTCAGGAAGCTGGTCAGCGGCACCGCCATGGCGGGCACGGCGCCGCGTGTGTCGCGGGAGGTCATCATCGTGCGGCCCCCGCTCCGGCTGCCGCGCCCCGGGTGCCGAGCTCGCGCCAGCGCGTGGCCACCGAGTCACCGACCCCGAGCTCGACCGCCTTCCAGCCGTGCTGGATGAGCAGAGGTACGCCGCTTGGCCGCCGTTGCTCGGGCGCCAGGTGCACCGCGCTCCAGCCGTCGACGGCGAGCGAGAAGGCGAGGGCTGCCCCGGTGTGGTGACGCACTCGGCGAAGTACGCCGGCGTCCTCCTCGTCGAGGGAGCCGAGCACCGCCACGGTGACTCCGCCCTGTCCGGCCTCGCCGATCCAGGAGGCGTCGATGCGGTGGTGCGGGACGGTCTCGACCACGGCGAGTGCCTCCAGCAGCGCGGCCGCGTCGGCCTGGCCCTCGCGGTCGTGCCAGCCGGCGTTGAGCTCACCGCTGCCCCCGGCGACGCCAGGGGTGTTGCCGCCGGAGGTCACCAGCCGCACGGAGTAGCCGGCCTCGACCAGGTGCACCGCGACCGAGGCGGCGACCACGACGGCGTGCTCGAACGAAGAGCCGGCGCCCTGGCCGCGGTGGACCGAGCGGCGGTTGTCGAGGAAGACGGTGGCCCGGGCCTGCCAGGGCTGCTCCTCGCGGCGCACCATCAGCTCGCCGAGGCGCGCCGAGCTGCGCCAGTGCACCCGCCGCAGCTCGTCGCCGCGCCGGTACTCACGCACCGTGACGTCCTCCGCGCTGCCACCGAGGAACGCCCTCGGCCGGGAGTCGCCCGACGAGGTGGCGTTGCCGG
>JALZDD010000978.1 GCA_030862715.1 Actinomycetota bacterium
CGATCGCGGCCGTCGAGGATGCGGCCAAGGCACTGGAGGCGCTCGGCCACGACGTCGAGGAGGTCGAGGCGCCCTACGACGCCGCCGAGCTCGGCCGCGACTTCCTCACCATCTGGTTCGCCTCCGCCGCTGCCGAGGTAGCCGAGGCCAAGCTCCGCGTCGGAGCCAAGAACGCCGACTTCGAGGCAGACACCCTGGCCGTCGCCGAGCTCGGCCGGGCCGGGGGAGTGGTCGCCGTCGAGCTCGCGCACATCAACCGCCGCAACCACGTACGCCGCCTGAGCGGGTTCCACGAGACGTACGACCTGCTGCTCACCCCAACGCTGGCGAAGCCGCCGCTGAAGGTCGGCCAGCTGACCACGCCCAAGGCGCTCCAGACCGCAGCACGGGTGCTGCACAAGGTGCACGGCGGGCGAGTGATGCGGGCGACCGGGATGATCGACCAGCTGGTCGACGAGAACCTCGGCTGGGTGCCCTACACCCAGCTCGCCAACATCACCGGACGCCCGGCGATCTCGGTGCCGACCTATCGGACCGCCGCCGGGCTGCCGCTGGGCATCCAGCTCTCCGGGCAGCTCGGTGACGACGGCCTGCTGCTTCAGGTCGCTGCTCAGCTGGAGCAGGCGAAGCCGTGGGCGGAGCACTGGCCCACGCTCTGAGACCGGACCTGAGACCCGACCGGAGACCGGCGCGGTGAAAGAAAATTTCCTTTCACGCACGAAGCCGGTCCCGGAGCGGCAGTATCGGAGTATGACACCGTCTCCGGACATGCTCATGACCTCTCGGCGCACGCTTCTCGGCGGCACCCTGAGTGGAGTCGCGATGACTCTGCTCGGTGGCGCCGCGGTGGCCTCGACCCCGGAGGACCCGACCAAGGCGGCCAGGACGCTCGCCTCGCTGGCCGGCCAGCCGCCGACGATCACGCCCGAGGAGCTCACCTTCTCCCCGGGCACCGTCCTCCGGCCGGGTCACGCCCGCCAGGTCGGCCTGGACCCGGCGCAGATCGCGAAGATCCGCACCGAGCTCACCCGGTTCCTCGAACCGACGACCGAGAACCCCGCCCACCCCCTGTACGCAGGGGCCACCGCGATCGCGGTCAAGGACGGCGTCATCGTGGCCCACGAGAGCGTGGGCAAGGCGCTCAGATACGGCCTCGACGGCACCACCGTCGTCGAGCTCCCGGCCGAGCAGCAGGTCGCGGCCGGGCTGGACACGATGTGGGACATCGCCTCGATGTCGAAGCTCTTCACCACGACCGCGATCCTCCAGCTGATGGAGCAGGGCAGCCTCGACCTCGAGGCCCCGGTGGTCACCTACCTGCCCGAGTTCGCGCCGCACGGCAAGGACGCGATCCTCGTACGCCACCTCCTCACCCATGTCTCCGGCCTCCTCGCCGGCCCGTCGCCGTCGCTGTGGGCGGGCTACGACACCTACGAGGAGCGGGTCGCGGCGATCATGGACACGACCCCGACGCACGCGCCCGAGCAGATCTACCGCTACTCCGACATCAACCTGATCACCCTCGGGCTGCTGGTCGAGCGGCTCTCGGGGAAGAAGCTCGACGCCTACGTCCGCGACCACATCACCGAGCCGCTCGGGATGCGCGACACCATGTACAACCCGCCGGCCGACCGCCTCGACCGCGTCGCCGCCACCGAGTACCAGCCGTGGGCCGGCCGTCCGATGATCCGTGGTGAGGTGCACGACGAGAACGCCTGGGCGCTCGGTGGCGTCGCCGGTCACGCGGGCGTCTTCTCCACCGCCGCGGACATGGCCAGGTTCGGCCAGATGTACCTCAACGGCGGCGTCTACAACGGCACCAGAATCCTGGAGGAGGAGACGGTCAGGCTCTCCCTACGCGACTACACCGGCGCCCGGTTCACCAGCTCCCGCGGCCTCGGCTGGGAGCTCGCCACGACCTGGTACCACGGCCCGATCTGGTCCCCGGTCTCCTTCGGCCACACCGGATACACCGGCACCAGCTTCGTGATGGACCCGATCGGCCACCAGCTCGTGGTGCTGATGACCAACCGCGTCCACCCCAGCCGCGACTGGGGCAGCAACAACCCCTCCCGTCGTGCCGTCTCGGACGCGCTGGGCATGGCCTCGGCGGTCCGGCCGGCGAGGGGACGTACGTCGTGGTTCTCGGGTCGCACGAACGCGAAGAAGGCGACGCTCGACGTGCCGCTGCCGGCCACCTCCTCAGACCGTCTCGGGCTCCGCTTCGACTATTACTTCGACACCGAGCCTCGCTTCGACTTCGGCCGCCTGCAGTACTCCACCGACGGCACCACCTTCAGCCCGCTGCCCTGGACGCTCGAGGGCGGTGACTGGAGCTGGGAGACCAGCGAGGCGGTCAACGGCTACGGCGGCCGGCGATGGCTGTGCGGCAGCGCCGAGCTCCCGGACGGCACGACCACGGTGCGGTGGACCTACGAGACCGACTCGACGTCCCAGGGTCGCGGGATCTACGTCGACGGCATCGTGGTCGGCCAGGGGCGGCGTACGTTGTTCGACTCCTCTCGACCCGCCGACGAGGCACGTATCGTCGCCGACGGCTGGGCCCTCAGCGATCGATGACACATCACCGATAGCCTCTGGCCACATGAGCCAGCCGCAGCAGCCGAACCCGTTCCTGGTCAACCAGCTCCGCGACGAAACAGACGCCAAGGCGCTCATCACGAAGGCCGCCGAGTCGACCTCGGCGGGTGCGCCGAGAGGGATCCTGGACGCGATCCGCGACAAGCTCGTGGACCTGGGCCCCGAGCTCGTCGCGGTCTCCCACGACCTCGCCGAGCACCCGGAGACCGGCTTCGAGGAGCACCGGAGCTCGGCCGGGCTGGCCGAGTTCGTCGAGGCTCACGGCATCGAGGTCGCCCGCGGCGCCTACGGCCTCCCGACCGCGCTCTATGCGTCGGCGGGTGGCACCAAGGACGGTCCGACGATCGCCGTGCTCTCCGAGTACGACGCGCTCCCCGGCATCGGTCACGGCTGCGGCCACAACCTGATCGCCACGGTCGGCGTCGGCGCGTTCCTGGCCATCGCGAGCGTGATCGACCGCCTCGGCGGCCGCGTGATCTGGCTCGGCACCCCGGCCGAGGAAGGCGGTGGCGGCAAGGAGCTGATGGCGCAGAAGGGCGCCTTCGATGGCGTCGACGCGGCGATCATGGTTCACCCGTTCACCTACGACAGCTCCGAGCCGGTCTTCCTGGGCCGGAGGCAGCTGAAGGTGACGTACGTCGGGGTGCCGGCGCACGCCTCGATCCAGCCGTTCATGGGGCGCAACGCCCTCGACGCGGCCAACCTGCTCTACACCGGCGTCGCGCTCAACCGGCAGCAGATGCCGCCGACCGACCGGGTGCACGCGATCATCACCGACGGCGGCCTGCGCCCCAACGTGATCCCGGAGCACGCCTCGATCGAGTTCTACGTACGCTCCGCCTACCCCGAGACGCTCAAGATCCTCTCCCAGCGGCTGGAGGAGATGGCGATGGGCGCGGCGCTGATGACGGGCTGCGGCGTCGAGTTCAGCTGGGACGAGTCGCCGGTCTACCTGCCGATCCGCAACAACAGCGGGCTGGCGCAGGCCTGGAACCGCCGCTACCAGGAGCGCAACCACACTGTCCTCGCGCCCGGCGTCGTCCCGGACCTGCTCGCCGGGTCGACCGACTTCGGCAACGTCTCCTTCCGGGTCCCCGGCCTGCACGCGATGGTCAAGATCGCCGAGCCCGACGTGTCGCTGCACAGCCGCGAGTTCGCCGCTGCCGCGGTCACGCCGTACGCCGACGAGGTGCTCGTCGACGCCGCCTACGGACTCGCCGGGGCGGCTGCCGACTACCTCTCCGACGCGAAGCTGCGGGAGACGGTCCGCGACGAGTTCGAGGAGGCCGGCGGGGCGGTGGACGTTACCGAATTTTTCGGGTGATTAACGGTTGATGACGATTCGGCGGCGGTAATCCTGTTACCTCTTCACAAT
>JALZDD010001016.1 GCA_030862715.1 Actinomycetota bacterium
TCCAGGAACCTTTGCCGTCGGAGACAAGTACAGTGGACCGTCGCCCGCGAGCGGTGTCATTGTGGACGTGGACTTCGCGCGTACGCCAGAGGGCATCAACCGAGATCTCATAGTGGACCGCGTAGGCCTGGCCCGCCTCGACGGCTGAGGTGTATCCACGGATGCCGGAGGCGTCTCGATAGACGACCTCGAACCCGTCGACGGCGTCGACGAACTGCCACGCAGCGAACGGCGGGAGCTCCTCGTATGCCATGTCGGGAGTAAACCAGCAAACACCCAAGCGAGGTGGCGCATCTTGCGGGCGGGATGTCTCGCCCCGTCACGCACACGATCTCGGCGAGTCAGAGCTTCAGCCGTCGAATCCTTCGACCAGCTCAGCTGGGGCGGCGGCGAGCCAGGCGTCGACCAGTAGGTCGCGGAGGTCGCCTGGGGTGATGACGCTGAGCTCGATGAGCACGGCGGGGTAGTTGTTGAAGTGCTCGATGGTGAAGACCCCGTCGATGTCGGCGGCGAGGACGCCTTCCTTCTCGTGCAGGTCGGCGGTGTTGACTGCGAGGATCGGTGGGTCGGGCGGGGTCTGGTCGCCGAAGCGCTTGATGTCGGCCTTGCTGAACGGGCGGAGCCAGGCGAAGCCCTTGCCGCGTACGGACCAGGTCGGGTTCCCGTAGCGCTCGCCCTCGGCGACCTCGGGCAGCTCACCGATGATCCGAGCCACGTCTTGGAGCGTTGCCATGTTTGGAGCGTAGTTCGTGGCGCTGCTCGATCGGGCTGGATCGACCAAGCCGGTAAGTAAGGTCGGGTCGGTGACGTCCATGATCGACTCGGTTGTGTCCCGGCTGTTGCGGACCCGCGCTGTCGTACGTGCGCCGATCTGGCTCTATCGACACCGGGCCGGGTGGCTCCTCGGATCCCGGATGTTGATGCTCGAGCACATCGGACGCCGATCAGGGGTCCCGCGGTATGTCTGCCTCGAGGTCGTCGAGCGGCCGAGCGCGGACGAGATCATGGTGGTGAGCGGCTTCGGCACCGGGGCCCAGTGGTATCGGAACCTCCAGGCCGAGCCTGCATGTCGCGTCAGCATCGGAAAGCGTACGAGCGCCGCGGCGCGGGCGACGTTACTGTCGGAGCAGGAGTCCGCTGCGGTGCTGGGTCGCTATCAGAAGGCACACCCGAAAGCCTGGCGGCGCCTGCGCGGTGCGATCGAGACGGCGGTCGGTCACGAGGTCGAGGGACTGCCGATGGTGAACCTGAAGCTCCTAGGAGACTGAGATGCGTCGCAAGTGGCTGTGGTTGCTGAAGAACACGCTCAACCGGGCGACGACCCGGGCGGCTCGCTCGGGGCACGGGCCGTTCTCGCTCGTGCGTCACGTGGGGCGGAAGTCGGGGAAGACGTACGAGACGCCGATCATCGTCGCGCGGGTGCCGGAAGGTTTCATCGCGGAGCTGACGTACGGCGAGGACGTCAACTGGTACCGCAACATCGTCGCGGCCGGAGGCTGTGAGGTGTTCGTGGACGGGCAGTGGCACCGGGTCTCCGCGATCGAGCCCTATACGTCCGAGGCGGGGCGGGACGCTTTCGGCTATCCGGCGAAACTGGTGCTGCAGGTGCTGCAGCGGCACGAGTTCAGGCTGCTGCGTACAGCCTGATCAGGGGTTGGGATCGAGGTGGGGGAAGTTGCGGTTGAGGGCCCAGTCGATCCTCACGCGCTGGCTCCGGTCCATCTGAAGGCTGGGGACGATCGTGGGATACACCCATTCGGCGTGGGTGTTCTTAGCTGAGGGAGTGGGCTCGCCGGCGAGGTAGCGGCCGGCGTAGATGATGGAGCACTGCTGGCGTACCTCGCCGTTGGTGGTGTTCTCGATGCGATGGCGCGGGTCGGTCCAGATCCCGACCAGGCCGGTCACCTCGATGGTGATGCCGGTCTCCTCGAACGTCTCGCGGACCGCGCACGCAGTCAGCGACTCACCGGGCTCCATCGCCCCGCCGGGCATCGTCCAGTTGCCGGTGTCGTCGCGGCGGACCAACAGGATCCTGCCCGGGTCGTCGAGCACGAATGCCCCGGCGCTGGGTCGGATGCTGTTCACCTCGGGGGCCGAGGGATCGTTGTGCCAGTCGACTCGTCGGGCCATGCGGCTCCCACCAGGGGCGCGCGGACGTGGCGGATGTACAGACGTGTCTGATGTCGGCCGAGATCCCACGGTGCCGAGCATAGCCGAATTTGCCGAGGTCAAACGCATGCAAGCAGGGCTGTGCCGGCCACGAGTTCGACCCCGAAGTAGAACCAGATGGGATAGAAACGTACGGGGGTATCGACCAAGCGCGAGACGAGTCGGCCGCCGGCCATCCCGATCAGGGCGAGGCCGACGGTGGTCACGGCGCCGGTGCGGATGTCGCCGATGTCGAGCGCCGCGGCGCCGAGCACGGCGGCCATCGCGATGCCGAACCCGCCGTAGACCGCGCGGATCTCGGAGCGGGACTCGGGCGTCCTCGCCGACAGGTGGAACGGGGCGGCGAGTGCGCTCGGGGTGACGAGGGCGTACGTCCCCATCGCGAGGAAGAAGATGCCGATGACGGCGATGGTCAGGCTGGCCATGGTGCTCACCGTGGGATCATGACGCGCATGGCGACCGAGCCGCTTCCGGATTCGTGCTGCGACGACGTACGGCCGACGGTCTGGCTCTGGTCGGGACATGCGGCGTATCGGGGCCCTTCACTGCGGCTGGGCACGCATTCTGGGTCGGTGACCTGCTTCGCGTTGGGTCTGGACGCTCCCTTCCTGCTGCGATCCGGTCAGGCGGAGCCACAGCGGGTGCGGAGCGCGTTGATCCCTGCGCGTACGTCCCATCAGATCGTCGTGGGGGACGAGCAGATGATGCTGTTCTTCTATGTCGACCCGGGCGCATCGGGGACGGCGCATCTGTTGGGGGCGATGACCGACCGGAGGGGCACGATCGCGTACGACCATCGCGACGAGGCGGCGCTGCTCGCCGACTGGGGGCAGGGGCCAGTCGCGGATCCGGAGACGCTGCGGCGACGCCTGCTCGATACCGGCGAGGCGAACCCGACCGACGAACGGATCCGCGCCGCCATGCAGCTCCTTCGTGACCGGCCCGGTGAGCGGGGGAGTGCGGCGGAGATGGCCGCCGCCGTCAACCTGTCCCAGTCCCGCTTCCTGCACCTGTTCTCGGCCCACTCGGGGACGAGCTTTCGCCGCTACCGCCTCTGGGCCAGGATGCGGTACGCGGCAGCGGCCGTCAGCCAGGGCGCGGATCTCACGACCGCCGCCAGCGTCGCGGGGTTCGCCTCACCGAGCCACTTCAGCGACACCTTCCGGGTGATGTTCGGACTCACCGCCACTCAGCTGCTCTCCAACCAGCTTCGGATCGTGGTGTTGGCTCCGCCGGCCCGGGCAGCCAACTAGCTCGTAACGGCGCCGACCGCGGCCGACTGCACCGTACGCCGGTACTTGCCGAGCACTCCGCGCTGATACTTCGAGGGAAGTGGCTCCCAGCCGACCTTCCTCCGCTCGAGCTCCTCGGGTTCCACCTCGACCTCGAGGGTGCGGTTGACGACGTCGAGGACGATGGGGTCGCCGTCGCGGACGAAGGCGATCGGGCCGGCATCGACGGCCTCTGGGGCAATGTGGCCGACGCAGAGGCCCGTGGTTCCTCCTGAGAACCGGCCGTCGGTGATCAGCAGGACATCCTTCCCGAGACCAGCGCCCTTGATGGCTCCCGTGATGGCAAGCATCTCCCGCATGCCCGGGC
>JALZDD010000669.1 GCA_030862715.1 Actinomycetota bacterium
GTCGCGCGGACGGCCTCGACCAGATCCGGCGTCGGCGCGTCCTTGAGCAGGTAGCCGGTCGCGCCCGCCTCGATCGCGGCGACCACGTCGGAATCGGTGTCGAACGTCGTCAGGACCAGTACGCCGGTCCGCGACGCCCGCGCCCGGAGCCGCTCGATCACCTCGACCCCGCCGGTGCCGGGCATCCGCAGGTCGAGGACGAGCACGTCCGGCTCGAGCTCCTCGACGAGGGCCAGGGCCTGTGCCCCGTCGCCCGCCTGGCCGACGACCTCGAAGCCTTGCGCGCGGAGCACTCCGACCACCCCGTCGCGTACGACGGGGTGGTCGTCGGCGACCACGATCCTGATCTGAGTCATGCGGGTCCTCGGGGGAGTGCGGGGATGCTGGCGGAGACGGCGGTACCGGCGCCGGCGGCGGACTCGAGGGTGAAGGTGCCGGCCAGGCGCTGGGCCCGCTCGCGCATCACACCCAGCCCGAACGAGGACGAGCGGCGCGGAGCGGCGGGGTCGAAGCCGGAGCCGTCGTCGCGTACGTCGAGGATGACGTCGGTCTCGTCGAAGGTGAGCGTGACGCCGACCCGGGACGCGGAGGCGTGCTTGGCAACGTTGGCGAGGGCCTCCTGGGCGATCCGCAGCAGCGTCGCCTCCACCTCGGAGTGCAGCGCCGTGGCATCGCCGACCACGACGAAGGAGGCCTCGACGCCGTGGTCGTCGCGCCAGCTCGCGACCAGCCTCGACAGGGCGTCGGCGAGGCCCGCGTCGGCCAGCTCGGCGGGGGTGAGGTCCTGCACGGACCGCCGGGCCTCGACCAGCGCAGTGCGGGCCAGCTCGGTGGCCCGGGCCACCCGGCGGCGTACGTCCTGGGCGTCCGCGGAGCCCTCGGCGGCCTGGAGCTGGGCCACGACGCCGGCCAGGGACTGGGCGATGGTGTCGTGGATCTCGCGGGCGAGGCGCTCGCGCTCGTCGCGTACGCCGGTCTGGCGTGACTGCGCGACGAGCTGCTCCTGGAGGCGCGCATTCTCGGCGAGGGCATTCTCCAGCCTGATGATCGTGTCGGCGCGCTCCTGGCTGACGGCGTCGAGATGCATGCTGTAGCGGCCCATCAGGCTGGCGAGCCCGAAGTTGACGACGAAGAGCACGGGCAGCGCCGCGCTCTGCCACGGGCTGTCGTAAGGAGGCGGCCCACCGGTCTGGCCGATGGCCATGATCAGCGCGGTGACCGCCATCGCCACCCATCTCCAGCGGCCGCGGAAGGACTCGAACGCGTCCAGGAACCCGACCCAGGCGAAGATGCAGAAGAGTGGATGGACGACGGTGAGGGCGGCGGCCAGCAGGGTGCGCCCGACGTAGCCGACCGGATGTGGGCGGCCGTACACATACATCCGCCAGATCCACACCGCGGTCGCCGCCACCAGCACGACGAGCGTCACCTGTCCGCCGAGCGTGTGCGGGCCCATCTCCGGGATGGTCGCGACGCTGATCACCGTGGCGAGCGCGAGCAGCACTAACGGCAGCGCCTTGAGGTTTCGTTCCCAGAGCTGCTCGTGCTCGACGGCCGAGGTCATGTGGAGGACCTTCTCATTCCCAGCGGAAGGCGCGCACGGCAATCACGTAGAGCACGACCGCCCAGCCGCCCATCACCGCCAGATCCACCAGTTGCGGGAAGGCGCCCCCTGCGGCGTCGTTGAGCGCGTTCGAGGCCGCGCCGTAGGGCGTGAACGAGAGGATGTCGCGCGCCGTGCCGCTGAAGTACTCGATCGGGACGTAGACCCCTGCGGTGAACATCGAGGGGAAGAAGACCACCATCCCCACGACCTGCCCGGTCTTCGCGTTGGGCGAGACTGCGGTGATCGCGGCGCCGATCCCGAGCGAGACGGCCAGCGCCAGGACGTACGCGACCACGTACCCGACCAGGGATTCCGGCAGCGGGGTCCCGAAGACCACCCTGCCGAGGGCGACCGCGATGACCGTGGAGGCGGCGACCGCGGCGGCGTGCACGAGCACCTGGCCGAGCAGGATCGAGGCGGGGCGGGCGGGGGTGGTGCCGAGCCGCCGCAGGACACCGCTCTCGCGGTAGCCGGTCAGTGTCTGCGGCATCGTCATGATCGAGGCCATGATCATCGAGAGCAACACGGCGACAGGCACATAGACGTCGATCAGCGCGCGGCCACCATAGTCGGGGTTGGGTTCGCGGAAGGCCGGGATGGCCCCGAGCACCATGAGGATCAGGCTCGGGAACAGGACGATCCAGAAGAGGGCGAGCCGATCGCGGGCGAAGAGCCGGGACTCCGTACGGATCACGGTGACGGTCGGGCTGGTCATCGGAGCGCCTCCATGGCGTCGGTGTCGGGCGAGGTGTCGGTGAGGTCGAGGTAGGCGGCGTCGAGGCTGCCCGCGGCGACCCGGAGGCGCTGCGGAGCCACGCCCTGCGTACGCAGCACCTCGACGACCGCGAGCGCGACACCTTCGGCACCCTCGACGGTGACGGTGCCGTTCTCGCTGCGCGCGGCGGTGACGCCGTCGAGATCGCGCAAAGCGGCCAGGTCGATGGCGACCGAGGTCTCGAAGGTGGTGATCGTGGCGGCGGAGGCGGAGTCGATGAGCCCCGCCGGGGTGTCCAGCGCCCGGATCCGGCCGGCGTCCACGATGGCGATCCGGTCGCAGAGGGTCTGTGCCTCCTCCATCGAGTGGGTGACCAGCAGGACGGTCACACCCCGGTCGCGTACGTCCCGCACCAGGTCCCACACCTCACGACGGGCCCGCGGGTCCAGGCCGGTGGTCAGCTCGTCGAGCACGACGACCCGCGGCCGGCCGATCAGCGCCAAGGCGATCGAGAGCCGCTGCTGCTGGCCGCCGGAGAGGTTCTCGAACCGCTGTCGCAGGTGGTCACCGAGGCCGAGCCGCTCGGCCAGCGGCGCCCACGGCTCCGGGTCGGGGTAGAAGGCGCTCCACAGCTCCAGCGCCTCCTGGACGGTGATCTTCTGCTGCAGCTTCGCCTCCTGGAGCTGTACGCCGAGCACCTCCGTCACCGCAGCTCGGTCCGTCCACGGATCGATGCCGTGGACCCGGATCCGGCCGCGGTCGCCGACCCGCAGGCCGGCGATCGACTCGACGGTCGTGCTCTTGCCGGCTCCGTTGGGGCCGAGGATGCCGAAGATCTCGCCTTCGTGGACGCTCAGGCTGATCTCGTCGACCGCCACCTTGTCGCCATAGGTCTTGCACAGGCCGTCCACGACGACCGCTGGTTCTCGCTCCTGATGCATACCCCGAGCCTGTCGTGATCCGCGATCTCACGGATCGGGCGATCGGCGCGAGTGGGCATCAGTCGATCGGTTGATGCGACGATGGACCCCATGCGCTACGACAACCTGCTGGCGTCGGTCGGGGGCACCCCGTTGGTGGGGCTGCCCCGCCTCTCGCCCTCTCCCGACGTACGTCTGTGGGCCAAGCTCGAGGACCGGAACCCCACCGGCTCGATCAAGGACCGCCCGGCTCTTCGCATGGTCGAAGAAGCCGAGAAGGACGGCAGGCTCCGCCCGGGCTGCACGATCCTGGAGCCGACCTCCGGCAACACCGGGATCTCGCTGGCCATGGCGGCCAAGCTCAAGGGCTACCGGATCGTGTGCGTGATGCCCGAGAACACCTCCGAGGAGCGGCGCCAGCTGCTGCGGATGTGGGGCGCCGAGATCGTCTCCTCGCCCGCCGCCGGTGGCTCCAACGAAGCCGTCCGAGTCGCCAAGCGCCTCGCCGCCGAGCACCCCGACTGGGAGATGCTCTACCAGTACGGCAACGCCGCCAACGCGCGCGCCCACGAGGAGGGCACCGGCCCCGAGCTCCTCGCCGACCTCCCCTCGATCACCCACTTCGTCGCCGG
>JALZDD010000095.1 GCA_030862715.1 Actinomycetota bacterium
GAAGCTCGTATGAGGTGGCGGGAAAACGTAAGAGCCCCGCTGGCGTCTCGGGTCACCAGCGGGGCAAGAACAATGTTGCCGCATCACCTAAGGGGTTGTCACCCCCTTTCGGCAAAATCTGCAGAATTTTGCATTGCATGATCCTGATGAAGTCGGGAACGGCTCGAAGCGAGCCCCGTCAGATGACCGTTCCGACGTCCTTGGCGACGATGTTGTCCATCGCGCGCTCGGCGACGGCGGCGATGGTCATCGACGGGTTGCACGCTCCGGTGGTGCCGGGGATGAGCGCACCGTCGAGGACGTAGAGGCCGTCTTGGCCCTGTACCCGGCCGTCGAGATCGCAGACGGTGCCCATGTTGGCACCGCCGAGCGGGTGCCAGGTGCTGTTGACGATGGTGTTGGTGTCGATCAGGGCGCCGAAGCCGCCGCTGATCTTCGAGACCCGCTCCTGGATGGCGCGATAGCTCGCCGAGTCGCCGCCGAAGGGGAAGCGCAGGCTCACCGAGTCGGTCAGCGAGCTGTAGCGGAAGCTGCCGCGGTCGGCACTGACGCCGAAGCCGACCAGCATCGTCGCGCCCAGATCGAGGCCGAGGGGGAGTGGTGGCAACGATGCCTGGATGACGGTGTTGGCCCTGGTCGGGTCCGCCCAGTCCTGGCTCTGGTAGACGACGGGGCCACCCTGCGTACCGGTCAGATTCTCGTCGAAGGGGCGCCACATGTAGATCCGGTCGCCGTTGGTGCCCCAGCCCTGGCCGAGCTTCTCGGGAAGGTCCAGGATGGTGCCGGTCGCTGCGGCGCGGACCAGGAGCTTGCTGGTGTTGAGCGAGCCGGCCGCCATGACCAGCGCGCGGGTGGTCAGGATCTTCTGCTCCACCACATCGCCGGCATCGTTGGTGCGGTCCACGTGGACCTCCCAGCGGCCATCGGCGGCCCGGGCCACGCTCGTCACGTTGTGGCGAGTGGCGACGTGTACCAGGCCGGTCGCCTCGGCCTGCTCGATGTAGGTGACGTCGACGGAGTGCTTGCCGCCGTTGTTGACGCCGAGGGCGCAGTCGCCGTTGGTGTAGGACGGAGCCATCTCGCCGCGCAGCTCCGCGAGCGCGTAGGACCAGTCGATCGGCATCGGGATCTTCTGCAGGTCGTAGCCGGCGGCCTCCACGCGCTCGCCGAAAGTACGCGAGACCCGGTAGCTGTCCGAGGCGATCAGCTGGTCGGGCGCGGTCGCGGCGCCGAGCATCTTGGCCACGCGTGGGTAGTGGACCCTGTCCATGAGCTCGTAGTCGAGCTCGTTGGGGAACCAGGTGTTGAAGACCTCCGCGGAGGGCTGCAACGTCATGCCCTGGTAGACCAGCGAGCCGCCGCCGACGCCGGCCGCGCACATGGCGAGCATGTTCTGGCCGAGGACGGGCTCGAGCAGGCCGACGTACGGGCCGAAGTCCAGGGGAGTGCCGAGCAGCTTCTGCAACGGCTTGAGCGCTTCGGGTGCGGTGGTGTGGAACAGGACCCGCTTGTCGAGCGAGCGCACCGTCGGGAAGGTCTGCGCGTCCGGGCCCGTCGGCCAGCGGCGGCCACGCTCGAGCACCGTGACCGGTACGCCGGCCTCGGCCAGCCGCAGCGCGGCCACGCCACCACCGAACCCGGACCCGATGACGACCGCCCGGTGCTCCTCCCGCACCAGCCGTACGCGGCGGGGCGAGGTCGCTGCGGCCGGGCCGGCGAGCAGGCTGGACGCCGCGGCACCGGCGGCACCAGCAGCGCCGGCCAGGAACGTACGTCTTGAGGCAGAGGCCATGGTCAAGGGGACTCCTCGGCTCGTGAATCGTCGGTTACTGCCGCGTAAGAGTTGACGAATGGGCTGGGTGTGTCAAGGTTCACAGCCCCGTTCTGGACAACTGTGTCCGGAACGCGACACGTCCCTCAGAGCCCCGCACAGCAACGCAGAAGGCGCAACCACAGCCATGTAGGCTGACGGCACTTCCAACAGCTAAGGACGATCTGAACCCCGATGGACGGACCGCAACCCGGCCAATATCCATGCCCGCTGAGTGATTCGCGGCTGCACCCGTCGAGGTTGGCGTGATGACCGAGGTGCTGTTCATCCTCCTGGCGCTGCTGCTGGTCGCCGCCTGTGGTGTGTTCGTGGCCGCCGAGTTCTCCCTGGTCACGGTCGACCACTCCCAGGTGGAGATGGCCGCCGAACAGGGCGACAAGGCCGCCCAGGGCGTGCTCCGCGCGATGAAGGAGCTCTCCAGCAACCTCTCCGGCGCGCAGGTCGGCATCACCGTGACCAACCTCGGCATCGGCTGGATGTCGGAGCCCGCGATCGCCGAGCTGATCGACGCGCCGCTGCTCGCCACCGGGCTTCCCGAGGGCGCGGTCGCGGCGATCGCGGTGGCCGTCGCGCTGACTCTCTCGACGATCGTGACGATGCTCTTCGGTGAGCTCGTCCCCAAGAACCTCGCGCTCGCCCTGCCCCTGGAGACGGCGCGCGTCACCCAGGGCCCGATGCGGGCCTTCACCCGGCTCATGCGCGGTCCGATCAAGGTGCTCAACGGCACCGCCAATGCCATCGTGCGCCGCCTGGGCATGGAGCCGCAGGAGGAGCTGCGCTCGGCGCGCAGCTCGGCCGAGCTCTCTTCGCTGATCCAGCGCAGCGCCCACGAGGGCACCCTCGACGCCGACACCGCCGAGCTGATGGAGCGCTCGGTCGAGTTCGGCACCCGCACGGCGGGGGAGATCATGACCCCGCGCGTACGCGTCCACAGCCTCGACCACAACGACCGCGCCGAGGCGCTGATCGAGCTCACCCGGCGTACGGGCAACTCCCGCTTCCCGGTGCTCGACGACAACGAGGCCGTGGTCGGCACCGTGCACGTCAAGGCCGCCGTGGCGCTGCCGGTGCATGAGCGGCCCACGGCCAAGGTCAAGCACCTGATGGTGCCGCCGGTGGTCGTGCCCGACTCGCTGCGCCTGGACCCGCTGATGGCGCTGCTGCGCGCGGAGGGGTTCCAGCTGGCCGTGGTGCTCGACGAGTACGGCGACCAGGCCGGCATCGTCACCCTCGAGGACGTGATCGAGGAGATCGTGGGCGATATCGCAGACGAGCACGACCCGCTCAGCGCCCGCGCCAGACTCCGCCGGGACGGCGGCTGGTCGCTGTCGGGCCTGCTGCGTCCCGACGAGGTCGAGGACATCACCGGTGTCGCCCTGCCCGAGAGCGAGGACTACGACACCGTCGCCGGTCTGATGCTGAGCCTGCTGGGCCGCATTCCCGAGCCGGGCGCGAGCGCGGAGCTGACGGTGCCCGGCAACCCGCCGCCCGACTCCGACGATGACGACGTCTACGCGAGGTACGTGAAGCTGACCGTGGAGATCATGGACGGGCGCAGGATCGACCGGATCTCGATGCAGGTGATCGGCTGATGAGCACCACCATGGGACTCGTGCTCGGCCTGGTGCTGCTGCTCGCCAACGCCTTCTTCGTCGGCTCGGAGTTCGCGCTGGTCTCGGCCCGGCGCAGCCAGATCGAGCCCGCCGCCCAGGCCGGCTCGCAGATGGCCAGGATCACGCTGCGGGCGATGGAGAACATCAGCCTGATGATGGCGGGTGCCCAGCTGGGCATCACCGTCTGCTCGGTGCTGCTGCTGGCGATCACCGAGCCCGCGCTCGCGCACCTGCTGGAGCCAGGCTTCGACCTGATCGGGCTGCCCGACGCGTTACACCACCCGGTCGCCTTCGTGATCGCGATGCTCGTGGTCACCTACCTGCACGTGGTGGTCGGCGAGATGGTGCCGAAGAACATCGCACTGGCCGGCCCCGACAAGGCCGCCCTGGTCCTCGGCCCGGCCATCTACGCGGTCGTCTACGTGCTGCGCCCGATCATCGTCGCCTTCAACTACGTCGCCAACGCCTGCGTCCGGGCGCTCGGCATCGAGCCCAAGGACGAGGTGAGCTCCGCCTTCACCCGTGCGGAGGTGGCCGCAATGGTCGAGGAGTCCCGCGGCGAAGGGCTCCTGGAGGAGGACGAGTACGGCCGCCTGGCCGGCGCGCTCGGCTTCACCGAGAAGACGGTCGCCAAGGTGACCATCCCGATCTCCGACTGGACGATCGTGCCGCGGGGCGCCTCGGGTTCCGACATCGAGGCGGTGTGCGCCTCGACCGGCTACAGCCGCTTCCCGGTCGCAGGCGACAACGGCGACCTGGTCGGCTACCTGCACATCAAGGACGTACTCGAGCCCGATGACGTACGCCGCCGGCAGCCCGTCCAGAACAAGTGGATCCGCCCGTTCGCGACGGTCACTCCCGACGACGCGCTCCACGAGACGCTCGAGACCCTGCAACGCCGCGGCGCCCACCTGGCTCGAGTCGTCCGTGAGGACGGCAGCACCATCGGCCTGGCGACGCTGGAGGATGTCATCGAGGAGCTGGTCGGCGAGATCCGCGACGCCGCCCACGCCGACGACTCAACGGCCACCGACTAGGGTTGGCCCGTGCCGCGTCTGGTGACAGAGGAGAGCCCGCAGATGCCCAACCGTCGATCCGGTGATCCCCGCCTGCAACATGGCCGGGACGCGCGGCGACCGCGGGGCTCGGCCGACCGCAACCAGGCCGTGCTCGGCAAGCTGCTCAGCATCCTGCGGCTCGTCTACGCGCCGGTGATGCTGTGGGCGGTGATGATCGCCGAGGACGACACGATCGCGCTGTCCGCGTTCGGTCTCGCGGTGGTCACCGACCTGCTCGACAGCTGGCTCAACCGCAAGCAGCTCGGCCGCCGCCGCTCGGGCGAGCTGCTCGACGTGGTGGCCAACACGGTCTTCGTCCTCGCCGCGACGCTCGCGCTCTGGCAGATCGACGTGATCCCGTGGCCGATCGCGCTGCTGGTGCCGCTGCGGCTCGTCGGTCTGCTGGCGATGATCCCGGCGCTGCGCAGCCGCGGGGTGCGTACGCTGCCCGTCCATCTCCTCGGCAAGGTCGCGGCCTTCTGCCTGCTGGCCTCCTTCCCGCTGCTCTACCTCAGCCATGAGATCCCCGAGACGCTCGATCTCGGCCTGGAGCCGAGCCTGCCGATCCAGGTGGCGCAGGCCTTCGGCTGGGCGTTCGCGCTGTGGGGGATCCTGCTGCTTTGGTGGAGCCTGGTCCTCTACGCCCAGGAGGTACGTCGCCTGATGGCCACCACGCCACCGCTGGAGAAGGGCGGGGCGACCCATGCCTGACCAGATCCCCGGCTCCGAGGACCTGCGCGCCTACGTCACCAAGCCACTGCTGGACCGCATCACGGACCAGGCGATCGACTCCGACTACATGGCCGCCGCCGCGCGGCGCGAGCCCACGGGGGAGGAGCCGACCCGGCGTCGCCGGCCCGGGCTGTGGGCGATGGTGGTCGTGGGGCTCTTCGCGCTGCTGGCCACGACCGCCGCGGTGCAGACATCGCGCAACGAGGACATCCGCCAGACCAGCAGGCAGGTCCTGGTCGACCGCATCGAGCAGCGCCAGGACCGGATCTCCGACCTGCACCAGCAGATCTCCGAGCTGCGCGAGGACAACCAGAGCCGCGAGTCGGCGCTCAACACGCTCGGGCTGCGGGCCGAGTCGGCGTCCTCGACCGCCGCGGCGACCGCGGAGGAGACCGGGTTCGCCCCGGTGACCGGCTCGGGGATCAGGATCACGATCGACAACGCCGCCGACGGCAACGAGGGCGGCACCGTCCGCGACTACGATCTCGCCGTGATCGTCAACGGACTGTGGCAGGCGGGCGCGACCGCCGTCGCCGTCGACGGCCAGCGGGTCACCCCGCGCAGCGGCGTGATCACCTCCGGCGCCACCCTCCGGATGAACGACGTATCGCTCTCCCCGCCCTATGAGGTGTCCGCCATCGGCGACACGCGTACGCTGGCCGCACGCTTCGCCGAGACGGTCTCCGGGGCGATGATCCACACCACGACGCAGGACTACGGGATGCCCTACGACGTCGAGAACATCGACCGGCTCACCCTTCCCGCGGCGCCCGCCGATCTGCTGGAGTTGACCCATCTCGGGGCCAAGTCCGAGGACAAGGGCACCAAGGGCTCCGAGAAGCCCACCGACAACACCGACGAAGACTCTGAAGAGAACAGCGAAGGGGACCGCGAAGAATGATCGCCGTCATCGGCCTAGTGATCGGCATCGTGCTGGGACTGCTCTTCCAGCCCGAGGTGCCTGTCGGCCTCGCGCCTTACCTGCCGATCGCCGTCGTCGCCGCGCTGGACGCCGTCTTCGGTGCGCTGCGCGCGTTCATGGACGGCATCTTCGACGACAAGGTCTTCGTCGTCTCGTTCATCAGCAACGTCGTCATCGCCGCCGGCATCGTCTACCTCGGTGACCGCCTCGGTGTCGGCGGGCAGCTGTCCACGGGCGTCATCGTCGTCCTCGGCATCCGCATCTTCACCAACGTCGCAGCCATCCGGAGGCACATCTTCCATGCCTGAGCGGAAGAGGAGGCCACCGGTGAAGCGGACCGCGGCCAAGCGGACTCCCGCGAAGAAGGCACCGGCGAAGAAGCCCGCCACGCCTGCGGAGGAGACCGTCACCGAGGACGTCACCACGCCCGAGGCCTCAGACGAAGGTACGCCGCCTGCTGAGCAGGCACCCGCGGATTCTGTGGAGCCTTCCGACGCCGCCGAGGCCGAGGAGCCGTCGGAGCCGGACGCGGCCGATGAGGCTGGGTCTGACGAGGCTGGGTCCGATGAGCCTGTCGAGGCGCCTGAGGAGCCGGTGGCAGAGGAATCGGACGACACCGATGTGGCGGACGACGAGCCGGTCGAGTCCACCGAGAAGGCGGACGACGTCGAGCCTGTCGAGCCCGTCGACTTCGTCGAGCCTGAGCCTGTCGATTCGGCCGAGGTCGAGGAGCCGGCCGCCGAGGAGGTCGAGAAGGCCGACGAGTCTGCTGAGAGCACCGAGCCCGACGAGGTCGAGGACGCGGCTGAAGCCGAGCAGGCCGACGAGGTCGCTGAAGTCGAGGAAGTGCCGACGACCCAGAAGGCCGATGAGCCTGATGAGTCGGATGGGCCCGACGAATCCGACGAGCCCGAGGAGGAGCCGGCGCCGCTGGTCGGCCGGGCGCGGCTCTTCGACGCGCTGACCCACTTCAGGCGCGGCCAGGTGGCCGTGGCGGTGCTGCTCTGCGTACTCGGCTATGCCGCCGTGGTGCAGGTCCAAACGAACACCGAGGACTCGACGTACGCCGGTCTGCGTGAGCAGGAGCTGATCGACATCCTCTCCGGCCTGGCCGGCACGACGCAGAAGGCCCAGGAGCAGATCGAGGAGCTCGAGGCGACCCGCGACGAGCTCGAGGACCAGACCCTCCAGCAGCAGACCGCGCTCCAGCGTGCCGAGGAGCAGGTCGACACGCTCCGGGTGATCGCCGGGACGGTACCGGTCAGCGGTCCGGGGATCACGATCGAGATCGACCCCGGCGCCGACCCGCTGCGGCTGACCGCGCTCCTCGACCTGATCGAGGAGCTGCGTACGAGCGGTGCCGAGGCGATGGAGATCGAGGGGGCCGACGGCGAGGCCGTAC
>JALZDD010000681.1 GCA_030862715.1 Actinomycetota bacterium
GTACGAGCACGTACGAAGCGCCCCACCGCCTGCGCGAAGAAGAGCGGCGTGGAGGTGGTGGTCGCGTAGACCCCGACCGCGAGCCGGGGCACGTCGACGCCCTCGGAGACCATCCGGACCGCGACCATCCAGCGGTCGTCGGACTCGGAGAACTTTGCGATCTTCTTCGAGCCAGCCTTCTCGTCGGAGAGCACCACGGTTGCGCTCTGCCCGGTGATGGTCTTCAGCGTCTTGGCGTAGGAGCGCGCCGAGTCCTGGTCGGTCGCGATGACGAGCCCGCCCGCATCCGGCACGTGGCGGCGTACCTCGGTCAGGCGCTTGTCGGCGGCCGCGAGCACCGACGGGATCCACGATCCGGCCGGGTCGAGCGCGGTCCGCAGCGCCTGCGAGGTCAGGTCCTTGGTCAGCGGCTCGCCGAGATGGGCGGCGATCTCGTCGCCGGCCCGGGTGCGCCACTGCATCTGTCCGGAGTAGGCCATGAACAGCACCGGCCGGACGACGTGGTCGCGCAGCGCCTCGGCGTAGCCGTAGGTGTAGTCGGCCGCCGAGCGGGGGATCCCGTCCTCGCCCGGTGCGTAGGTGACGAATGGGATCGGGTTGGTGTCGGAGCGGAACGGCGTACCGGTCAGCGCCAGCCGCCGTGCGGCCGGCTCGAAGGCCTCCCGGACCCCCTCGCCCCACGAGAGCGCGTCACCGGCGTGGTGCACCTCGTCGAGGATCACCAGCGTCTTGAACCGCTCGGTGCGGATCCGCATCGCGAGCGGGTTGACCGCCACCCCGGCGTACGTCACCGCGATCCCGACGTAGTCGGCCGAGGTCTTGCCCTGCCCGGCCGAGTAGGTCGGGTCGATCGCGATCCCGGCCCGCGCGGCCGCCTCGGCCCACTGGACCTTGAGGTGCTCGGTGGGCGCGACGATGGTGACCCGGTCGATCAGCCTGCGGCCGAGGAGCTCGGCGGCGACGGTCAGCGCGAAGGTCGTCTTCCCGGCGCCGGGGGTCGCGACGGCGAGGTAGTCACGGGGCTGTTCGGACAGGTATTTGGACAGCGCCTCCTGCTGCCAAGCGCGCAGCTTGGTCGCAGTTCCCCAGGCAGCCTTGTTGGGCCACGCGGGTGTGAGTGCGCCGGGAAGGTCGGCGCGGCTCACGTCGCCGAGTCCGTAGCGCAAGCGCCAGAATACGTACGCGGCGACGTGTTGACTCGATGGCTCGCTCGCTGACGCTCGCTCACTCGTCGTCGCCCTCGCCACCGCTCGGCGGCATCCCCTCGAAGATCTCTTTGCAGTCGGGGCAGACCGGGAACTTGGACCCGTCACGGCTCGGCACCCACACCTTGCCGCACAGCGCGACCACGGGCGTGCCCATGACCATCGCCTCGGTCAGCTTGTCCTTCTCCACGTAATGGGAGTAGCGGTCGTGGTCACCCTCCTCGGTGGGGACGTCCTGCTCGCGGATGTCCTCCCGTTCCTTGAGGGCTTCTTTCGTGCCGAATCCCAGGATGCCCATGCCGCCCAGTCTACTGGTCTTCTAGTTGAGTTCCGGATCGGGCGGTCGCGTGGCGTGGAAGGCCAGCTCACCGGGCTGCCGACGGAGCACCGCGGCCCACATCGAGCTCACGTCGTCGAGGAAGGAGTCGTACGGCTCGCTGTCGACGACATACCAGGACCCCTCCTCCACCTCGCCCTGGAGCTGGGCAGCGCCCCAGCCGGCATATCCGGCGAAGATGCGCAGCCGCGACAAGGTGCCGTCAACGAGTTCGACAGGCGTGTCGAGGTCCAGCAGCCCGAGCCGCCCGACCACCGGCCGGAAGCCCAGAGGCGGGTCGTCTGAGTCGACCAGGAGCGCGACCGCGATCGCGGCGTCCTTGCTCACCGGGCCGCCCTGGAAGAGGACGTCGGGATCGGCGACGGAGGTCGCCCACGGATGCAGCACCTCGGCGACCGGCACGGGCGAGGGACGGTTCAGCACCACGCCCAGCGCCCCTTCGTCGTTGACCTCGATCAGGAGCACCACGGTGTCGACGAAGTTGGGGTCGCGAAGCTCCGGGGTGGCTACCAGCAGCCGCCCGGCGCGTACGTCCTTCTGCTCCGTCATGACGCCATGATCGCATCACCTGGGTCACGTCAGCCGCAACAAGAAACCAACAAAGCCCGCCGATCGGAACGAGACAGGAAAAGGCCCCGGGGCCGGCACTTAGGGAGGTGCGGAGGGAGTCCGCGGGAGGGAGCGCACCGGCGCCCGGGGCCTGGTTCAGACGGCCGTGAGCAGCCTTAGGCTGCCGAGCGGACCGCTCGGAACATGTCGACGAGACCGGCGAAGGGCCCGCGCTCGACGACCTCGACGGCCGGCACGTACTCGGCACGAGCACGCGCCTCGATCATCGAGCCGAGACGTACGCACTCGGCGTCGGCGAACGCGCCGCGGCCGGCCATGACCGCGAGGGTCAGGTGCTCCTTGGCCTGTGACTTGGCCAGCGCGGTGGCCATCGCCTCGTCGACAGGAAGGGCGTGGTAGCGGTCCAGGACCGTGCGGATGCCGGGAAGGTCGTCGGCGGCGCCGTGCCAGGCCCTGATGACGGCGTCCTCGAGGTCCATCGGCTGGCTGGCGAGCTCGGTCTCGATGCGACCGGACAGGCGGGTGTGCCAGCGCAGCTGCAGGGCGGCGAGCAGGTCGAGCTCGTCGGTGAAGGTTTCGGTGACGCCAGGAAGGTCCATGGGCAGCAGGCCGTCTCGACGCTCGTCGATGACGGCGACCACGCCGCGGAGGATCTCCCCGCGCTTGTGATGGCTGGTCCAGCTCATTTGTCGACTCCTTGCGGAAGGTGAGCACTCACATACCGTGAGTACGTACCTATAGTATTGGACATACCGACGGTATGGCCAACACCTGGGACGGTGATTCCGAACACGGCCGTTAGAGTGGACGAGTGGCAAAGTCGTCCGTGAGCAAGCTCGTCCCCAAGGTTCCTCCGCTTCCGTCGGTGCCGGGGATGTCACGGAGGCAGCAGTTCTCCGCCTCGACCAAGAAGACGCTCATCGAGGTCGCCGAGCGTCTTTTCACCGAGCACGGCTACGCGAGCACCTCTCTGGACGCCATCGTGGCCGGGGCAGAGGTCACCAAGGGCGCGCTCTACCACCACTTCAGCGGCAAGCAGGCGCTCTACGAGGTCGTCTTCGAGAAGGTCGAGGCCGCCACCGCACAGAGCATCGACGCCGCCATGCGCGAGACGAAGGACCCCTGGGAGCAGGCCCGCGCCGGGCTGCGTACGTTCCTGGAGGCCGTCCAGCAGCCCACCTACCGCCGCATCGTCGTGCAGGAGGGGCCTGCGGTCCTCGGCTACCAGCGCTACCGCGAGCAGGAGGAGCGCTCCACGTTCACCGTCGTCGAGGACATCGTCGCCGCAGTCCTGCGGGCCGGTGACCGGACCGTCGACGACGAGATGGTCGCGACCTTCGCCCGGCTCTTCTTCGGAGCGATGTCGGCGGCCGGCGAGTCCGTCACCGAGGCCAGCGACCCCGAGGACGCTGCCGAGCGCATCGAGCTGGCCGTGACCTACCTGCTGACCGGGGTCCAGACCCTGGCGAAGCAGGGCGTCAAGGTCGAGGACATGCGCTAGGAGCGCGATCTCCGCGCACTACTTGACGATCACGCCACCGGGCTCGACCTGGCCGTTGCCCTTGGGGATCAGGTCCAGCCAGACCTTGCCCGGCGGGATCTCGATAGCGGCGCCGCTGGCGTCGGTGAACGTCACCGCACCCTTCTCGCCCTTCTTCACCCAGGTCGCCTCGACGATCTGGCCGGCGCGCAGGATCCACGCCTTGCCTCTGCCGGTGAAGTGGGAGACCGGCACGATCGCGCCGCCCGGGTCCTTGTAGGGGGCGATGGTGGTCTTGGTCTGCGCGACCACGACGGTGTCGGCGAGGAACTGGCCGCTCTTGGACATGTAGTTGTTCTGCAGGCGGTACTTGCCGCCCTTGAAGACCCAGTTGTCCGTGCGCGCCTGGGAGAACTTCACGTCGACGGCCTTGGCGGGCTTGCCACCGGCCAGCTTGGTGGTCGCGTCGCCCCAGGGCATGAAGTCGCTGGGCCGCTTCGCCTTGCCGTCCTTCGCGGCCGCGTTGCCGGCCTTCGCGACCTTGCCGACCACGCTGTGCAGGAAGTCATGGGGCTTGCTGGTGTCGCGTACGACGTAGGGGGTGGACATGTCGATCCACGAGATGTCGTGCTTCTTCAGCTGCGCGAAGGTGTAGGGGGCCGCGCCGCTGGTCAGGATCTCGGCATCGATCGGCGCGGCGATCCCGGCGTCGGTCGCCCGCATCGAGCGGACCGGACCGGCCTCCTTGGGAAGCTGGGAGTAGTAGGCGACGGCCAACCGGGTCACGCCACCCTCGACCAGCTCCTGGACGACCATGTCCGCCTTGGCGAGACCGTACTGCGGGTCGCTGGCCGCGGTGTTGTCGATCTTGACGATGTAGGCGGGGTGCTTGCGCGCGGCGGTCTGCCCCTCGGGGAGCTCGACGCCAGTCAGCGGCTCGTGGTCGGGCTCAGCGGGCGCGGAGGGCGACGGCTTCGCATCCGTCGGCTCCTCCGAGGAGCCACAGCCGGTCAAGACCAGACCCGCGGCGGCCAGCGTCGCCGCTGCTCGCAGGAAGAACCCCGGGCGGGACGTACGCATCATCAATCTCCATCTGCATCGGCTCAGTACCAAGACGAGTGACAGACGGTAATCGTTGCGCCCAACGGGCCCGCGCCCGGGGTTCCCTTCGTCGAAGGCTCAGGCGACCGTGGCGCCGCCGTCTACGTAGAGGGTCTGGCCGGTGATGTAGGAGGCCTCGTCGCTGGCCAGGAAGGCCGCGGCGGCGGCGATGTCGGCCGGCTCGCCGACGCGCTTGACCGGGTTGGCATCGGCCGAGAGCTTGCGGAACTCGTCCACGTCGAGCCCGAGACGGGCCGCGGTCTGGTCGGTCATCTCGGTTGCGATGAACCCCGGCGCGATGGCGTTCACGTTGACGCCGAACGGGCCGAGCTCGAGCGCGAGGGTGCGGGTGAAGCCCTGCACGCCCATCTTGGCGGCCGAGTAGTTCGCCTGGCCGCGGTTGCCCAGGGCCGAGGTGGAGGAGACGTTGATGATCTTGCCGTACTTCTGCTTCACGAAGACCGCCTGCGCGGCCTTCGACATCAGGAAGTGGCCCTTGAGGTGGACGTTCATGACCAGGTCCCAGTCGTCCTCGGTCATCTTGAAGAGCAGGTTGTCGCGGGTGATGCCGGCGTTGTTCATCAGGATGTGCAGGCCGCCGAGCTCCTCGACGATGCGCGCGACCGCGGCCTCGGTGTCCTCGGCCTTGGCGACGTTGGCGCCGATGCCGACCGACTTGGCACCCTCGGCCAGCGGAAGCTTCGCGGCGGCCTCAGCGGCAGCGGCCTCGTCGAGGTCGATGATCGCGACCGAGGCACCCTCCTCGGCGAAACGCGTGGCGACTCCGAATCCGATCCCGCGCGCCGCACCGGTGATGACTGCGACGCGTCCGTCGAAACGACCCATGACTCAAACTCCTTTGGTTGTGACCAGGCCCACGAACACGTGCGGCCCTCGCATGCCGAAGCGGAGCCAGAGGCCATCCAGCGCAGCATAGCGAGGGCCGTACGTCTTGTCTTCAGGGGTCTACTGCTTGGTAACCCACGCGTCGCGCGCAGCCACGCCGAGGTCAGGGTGGTCGGTGAAGAACGCGTCGACACCGGCGTCGAGGTAGGGACCGACCTCGCAGCCCAGGTCACCGATCGCGATCGGGTCGGTGCCGATGCGGCACTCGGTGGGGAGGTACTTGTTCTCGGCGCGCATGGTCCAGATGACGGTCGGCAGACCGACGCGCTCGGCGCGGTCGGCGAGGTCGGTGCCCTCACCCAGGGTGCCGTCGGCGTTGCGCGGGATGAAGTAGAACTTGTACGGCGCGACCTGGTCGGCGTACCTCTTGATGCCTCGCAGACCCTTGTCGGTGACGAGGTAGTCGTTGGTCACGCCGGTCCCGGCCACGACCTGGTCGTACGGCGCACCACCGAAGTCGATCAGCTGCACCAGCGGAGTGTCGACCATGCGGTTGAGGTCCTTGAGGTTGCTGACCTCGAAGGACTGGATGACCGCCGCGGCGCGCTTGCCGCCGAGCCGGTGGCTCTTGAGGCTCTTCGCGAGCGGCTCCTCGAGCGAGAGACCGATGGAGTCGAAGTACGTCGGGTGCTTGGTCTCCGGGGCGACGCCGATGGTGCGGCCGGTCTCGGCCTCCTTGGCATCGACCAGGTCGAGCACCTCGTCGAGGGTCGGGACCTCGAAGAGACCGTTGTACGCGGTGTTGGCCGGGCGGTCGCCCGGGATGCGCTCCTTGGCGCGCAGCGTCTTCAGCTCGGCGAGGGTGAAGTCCTCGGTGAACCAGCCGGTGACCGCGCGCCCGTCGACCGTCTTCGTCGTCCTCCGGTCGGCGAACTGCGGGTGGTCCTCGACGTCGGTGGTGGCGGAGATCTCGTTCTCGTGCCGGGCCACGAGCACGCCGTCCCTGGTCGACACCAGGTCGGGCTCGACGTAGTCGGCGCCCATCCGGATCGCCAGCCGGTAGGCGGCGACGGTGTGCTCGGGCAGGTAGCCGCTCGCGCCGCGGTGCGCGATCACGAGCGGCGGCCCGGACGACGCGTGGCCGGGGTGAGACCGCGGCGCCACCGCGCCGCCCGGCGTACTGCTCGGCAGGGTCACGTCCATGTCACCACTGCAGCGC
>JALZDD010001049.1 GCA_030862715.1 Actinomycetota bacterium
GATCCCCCCATTTAGCTGCTGGTCATGCAGACCAGCGCACCGAGTCGTCGACGAAGTCGGCGAACACGTGAACACCGCGCAGGTCCTGGCGCTCGTCCATGAGCTTCGTCAGGGCACTGGCGTGACGGAACTTGAGGCTGTGCTGCTTCGCGGCACTGTTGGCCTCAGGCTGGGTGGCGGTGAGTGTTTCCATCGAGGTCCCCCCTACAACGGATAGATGGTGTGCATCGTGGTTTGTCCTGCGCATCAAGCATCCCGCCCGCAAGTCGCAAGCAGGTTGTTTGAACGTTACAAGCCGGTTTCGGTAAAAGAAATGGCTGGCGATGCCTGTCGCGGTATCTGCCGAGCGATAGGGCCGAATCTCGCTAGACAAAGGCGACGGGAGGTCAGTCGACGGCGGATCTGAGCGTGTCGACGGCCTGCCGGGCCTGCTCGAGGAGCCGCAGCGCGGCGTTCGCGTCGGGCAGGTTCGGCTCCGGGGACCAGAGCTGGTCGGCATCGCTGATCGGATCGGCACCGTCGATGATCGGGTCGAGGTCGGTCACCAGCGCGCCCCTCGACGGGTCGCCGGCGAGCGAGGAGCGGATCGCCTCGCCGTCGATCGGTGCCGCCGAGGCGATCAGCGTGGCGTTGCCGAACCTCGCCCCCGCGAGCGCGGACCCCTGCACGATCATCGCGACATGCCCGAAGACCGTACGCAACGTGGCGAGCTCGCGACGGGTGAAGAGCAGCTCGGGGCCGGCGACCGAGTTCAGCACGAGCCGGCCCTCCTCACGCAGCGCGTCGCGTGCCGCGGTCATGCACTCCAGCGACGTGAACGTGGGCGGGATCCGGTTGCCGACGAAGATGTCGATGACGATGGCGTCGTGCTCCGAACCGGGGTGAGCCTCGAGCCACGAGCGTGCCTCGGCGTTCTCCATGGTGATCCCGGTGGGAAGCGGGAACCGTGACCTGGTGAGCTCGACCAGCGCGGGCTCCAGCTCCACGACCGTCTGTGTCGCCGCGGGCCACCGGTGGGCCACCGCACGAGGGAGGGCGAGCAACGCCCCACCCAGGTGGGCGGCGCTGCGGGGCGCCTGATCCCCGAGCGCAGCCAGCATCCACCGGATCGAGGCGAGCTTCGGCGGCTGCGCCGGGTCTTCCCCGAGGTGGGACTGCGCGACGCCGTCGATCTGGATGGCCCAGCCGTCATCCTTGCGTACGATATCGGCGGTGCTGCCGTCCGAGAAGACGATGCGCTCGAGGCTCCCGGATGGCCCGGAGGGTGTTGACATACGTCGATCCTGCCAGACACCATCGCGCCCGAGCCGGGACATTCCGGTAGCCTTCTGGCGTTGTTGGTCAGCGCCGAAAATACTCGGACATCGGGCGTGAGGGAGTTCTTGCGGTGGAGATATGGGAGGTCGCCGAAAATGACGACCGGATCGAGGGTCTCACCGCCGACGGAAAGCCGGACCCGGCCTATGCCGCCTCGCTCGGTCTGAAGGACGCGCCGCTGGGCCGCCGTGCGGTCGCCGCCGCCGTTGACATCGTCTGCTATCTGCTCCTGCAGGTCCCGTATCTCGTCTTCACGCTCCCGCTGCTGCTGAAGCTGGCCCAGGGCAAGTTCGGCTTCGCCCGGTTCCTGAGCCACCCCGATTTCATGCTGGCGGCGATCGCGGGCGGCGCGACCGTGCTGCTGAGCCTGATCTACGTCATCGTCCAGATCGTCTTCCACGGCCGCCGCGGGGTCACGCTGGGCAAGTCCATCGCCGGAGTCCGCTCGATCAACGTCAAGACGCTCGAGCGACCGGGCGTCGGCCGCGCCTTCCTCCGCGCCCTGGTGCTCTGGGGCTCCGGGATCATCCCGATCGCTCCGATCGTCTTCCTCGCCTCGCCGCTGTTCGACAAGGAGAAGCGGGGCCGCGGCTGGCACGACAAGGTCGCCGAGTCCTGGATGGTCGACGTCCGCGAGGGGCTTGACCCGTACGACGAGAAGCGGATGCGCATCGCCCGGAAGACGGTCGCTGCCGCGCCCGTTGCGCAGCGGAAGTCGCTGCCCTCGCTCACCACCCCCAACGATCACGATGCCGGCAGTTACCGGCCCTCGGGGCGGGTCAGCGCCGGCGTGCTCGGCGTCTCCCGTCCTAAGGCGCGGCACGACGAGCCCGGCGCCTCTCCTGGTGGCGCGCTCGCGACCCCGCCGTCGGGGCCGGTGGCACCGAAGCCGGTGACCCCGGCGATCCCGCCCTCGCGCGCGGTGCCCCCCAACCAGGGCCAGACGGTGCCCCCGCCGCCACCGACCCCTACGCCTACGCCCTACCCGACTCCGCACCCGACCCCGACTCCGCACCCGGCTCCCGCGCCGACGCCTACGCCGGCTCCCACGCCGACCCCCTCGCCGCTGCCCACGTCCGGCGGCCAGCAGCCGCCGGCGCAGCCGCGTGAGCGGGGCATCATGCTCAAGGTCGACTCCGGCGAGCGGATCCCGGTGACCGGCCTGGTGCTGGTCGGCCGTGACCCTGCCCTGACGGAGAACACGCTGGGGGCGCGTACGGTCTCGATCATCGACGTGTCGGTCTCGAAGACCCACCTCTCGCTGCGCCCCAGCGGCGACGGCGTCGAGGTCACCGACCGGGGCTCGACCAACGGCACCGTGGTGATCCACGAAGGTGCCACCCGACGGCTCAACGCCTGGGAGCCGGTGCTGGCACCGGTCGGCGCGATGATCCGGTTCGGTGACCGCTCGGCCCTGGTCCGTCGCGGGTGACCGCCGTGCCGGCCGCCGCACGATCTCGCTGCATTGACTTTTGGCACGTTGACGAGGGGAACGAAGGATGAAGGTCAAGCTCACACTGCACCGGCCGGGTGTCGCGCCGGCGGATGTGATCGTCACGGCTGACTCCACGGCCACCGCGGGAGACGTCGCTCGGCACATCGCCGACGCGGACCCGGCGCGCTCCGTGATCGCCGGTGAGCAGGACATCTTGACCTTGGCCGTCGCCCCGCCGACCGCCGACCGGATGGAGCCGCTCGAGCCCGACGTACCCATCGGTGACGCGCCGATCGGGTCGGGCTTCGCGGCCGCGGTCGTCAACATGGGCCCGGACAACGAGACCACCGGCTCCCGGCGCAAGAGCGTCGGTGTGCTGCGGGCGATCGACGGTCCGGTGCGGGGGCAGGCGTTCCCGCTGACCACCGGCCACGCCTCGATCGGCCGCGGTCCCGAGAACGAGATCGTGCTCGCCGACCCGATGGTCTCCAAGCGTCACGCGCGCATCGAGGTGGACCGCTCGGTCGAGCTGGTCGACCTCAACTCGGCCAACGGCGTCGTCGTCGACGGCACCCAGGTCTCCCGCGTACGTCTGGCACCGGACACGCCCGTCGTCATCGGCAGCACCACGCTGGTCATGCAGCTCTCGGCCGACTTCCTCTCCGCCGTCGAGGACCCGGTGCTCGAGCGCGGTGGCGGCCTGCTCTTCAACCGCAGCCCGCGGGTCGATGTCCGCTACCCCGGCACCGAGCACCCGCCGCCGTGGATGCCCACGGAGATGCAGAAGAAGCTGTTCCCGTGGTTCGTGCTGATCGCGCCGATCATCATGGCGCTCTCGATCTACGCGATGACCGGCCGCGCCCGCGCGCTGCTGCTGGTCGTGATGACCCCGATGATGGCGGTCGGCAACTACATCAACCAGCACCGCCAGGCCGGCGCGAAGCAGGACCACGAGATCGAGCTCTTCGAGCGGCAGTTCGAGAAGCTGGAAGAGGTCTTCTACCGCAGCAAGCCCGAGGAGGAGCTGGCGCGCAACGAGGAGGTCCCGGCGGTCGCCGAGGTCTTCGAGCAGGCGATGCAGCTCGGTCCGCGACTGTGGACCCGGCGTCCCGAGCACTGGAACTTCCTGGCCGTACGCCTCGGCACCACCCGCGCCCTGTCGCGCAACTCGATCGCCGAGCGTGACACCCAGAACGGCCTGCCCGAGTTCATCGAGCGGATCGACCGACTGAAGGAGCGCTACAAGTACGTCGACGACGTACCCCTGCTGGAATCGCTCCCCGCCGTGGGTTCCGTGGGCGTCGCCGGCCCGGCCGGCCCGGCTGCGGACGCGATGCGTGGGCTCGCGGTGCAGCTCTTCGGTCTGCATGCGCCCAACGAGGTCGTCACCGTCGCCTTCGCCGACCCGGACTGGGTCGAGGAGTTCGAGTGGCTCAAGTGGCTGCCGCACACCACCTCGGAGACCAACCGGTTCAAGGACATGCCGCTGGCCGACTCCGCGCCGACGGCCAACGCCCTGCTCAGCGCGCTGGAGGAATACATCATGCGCGCCGGCCGGACCGCGGAGCACCGCGGCCCGTTCGCCGAGAAGTGGAACCCGATGCAGTACGGCACCGACGTCGCTCGGGCCGGCGAGGAGACCAACGCGCGGGTGCAGGTCTCCATCATCGTCTTCGTCACCAATGACGCTCCGGTGGACCGCGCCCGGCTGGTCCAGGTGCTCGAGCGTGGCGCCGATGTCGGCGTACACGCCGTCTTCATGTCCTCCACCGTCGAGGCGTTGCCGGCGGTGTGCCGCAGCTTCCTGGACGTGAGCGACGGCCTCGAGCGCGCCACCGTCGGGCTCGTCCGCAACGGCGACCTCTATGAGGGCGTCACGGTCGAGGGCGTCTCCAACGCCTACATGGACATGTTCGCCAAGCGGCTCGCGCCGGTCGTGGACGCCAGCACCGTCGTCCACGACTCCTCCGACCTGCCCAACTCGGTCGGCTTCCTGTCGCTGGTCGGCAACGAGGTCGCCGAGGACCCGCACTCCGTCGTGGAGCGCTGGCGGCAGAACAACTCGATCATCGACCGCTCCGACCGGCCGCG
>JALZDD010000002.1 GCA_030862715.1 Actinomycetota bacterium
GACGGACACGTCTTTCTGAAGGCACCACGAACACGATCGCGGGCCAATTTGGCTGCGAGTCACACCCCGACAGGACCGGCCCCGACCCTGCCAGCCAGCCCCAGGCCAGCCGCCATCAACACTCACAGATTTGGCTGGCTATCGGGGCGGCGGCCCGGGTATGGCGCGGAGAGATCTTGCTTGGGAGAGGTGGGGTCGATGGGGCGGGAGGTGGCCCTTCGGGCCACTTACCATCCACAGATACGACGTCGTTCGCTCACCGCGAAAAGAGTGTCTGAGCAGGGAAAATAGGTGGTCGAAGAAGGGCTAGAGGCGTAGAATCGGACCCATCACAACACACTTCTGAAGGGGAGGATTGCGATGAGTCTCGGCCGCTCGATCGACCACTGGGGCACCAACCCCGGCGACGCGATCGACGCTGCCTTGAAGGCCATCGAGACCGCCATCCAAGAACTCCTGGCGACCGACCCCGCCTACTGGCGCACCGACCAGAAGAAGGACCTGCTGGAGCGGTTGGAGAAGCTCCAGGCCCAACAGGCCGCGTTGAAACTGCGAGTGCTCGCCTCTGCCGGCGATATCGCCGAGGAGACCGGAGCGAAGGACGCCTCCGCCTGGATGTGCGCTGCGCTCTTGGTCGACAAGGGCGTGGCCCGGTCGCAGATCAAGCTCGCGAACAGTCTGGCCAAGTACAACGTGGTTGCTGCTGGCTTCGCTGAGGGTGTCGTGTCCCAGGACAAAGCCCGGGTGATCACCAAGGCACTCGACAAGATCGACGCCGACCCGGTCGCGAGTGCCGAGGATCTGGTCTTGGCCGAGAAGCTGCTGGTCGACTACGCCGAGCGTCTGACCGCCAACGAGCTCCGCATCATCGGGAAACGGATCCTGGCCGAGGTCGACCCGGTCCGGTTCGAGGACGCTGAGGCCGAAGCCCTCCTCGCCGAAGAAGAACGCGCTCAGCAGAAGATCGCGCTACGGGTCTGGGATAATCACGACGGCACCATCGGCTTCGACGGCGTCCTCCCGGCCTCGGTCGGGATGCGGTTCAAGCGTCTGGCCGAGGCCTGGGCCCAGCCCCGCAAACAGCAGCTGGTCGGCAATGGTGCCCCGCTGCCGCCATGGGAGCGGTTGATGGGCCAGGGCTTCGCCCGGCTGCTGGAGACCCTCGACCCGGCTGCGCTTCCTCGCCACGGTGGTGACGCGACCACCATCAACGTGGTCATCTCCCTCGAGGATCTCCGCAAGGACCTCGGCATCGCCACGTTGGGTTACGACGAGACCAACGGCACCACCATCTCCGCGGCCGAGGCGCGGCGGATGGCGTGCAACGCCACCATCATCCCCTGGGTTCTCGGCGGTGACGGTCAGGTCCTCGACGCCGGGAGGGAGAGCAGGTTCTTCCAGCCGATCCAGCGCAAGGCCATGCGGCTCCAGCAGAAGTGCTGCCAAGCCGAGGACTGTGACATGCCGCCGGAGTGGTGCGACGCCCACCACCTAGAACCCTGGGCCGCCGGCGGCAAGACCAACCTCAAAGACGGCGCCCTGCTCTGCCCCCATCATCACCGCCTCGCGCACAACCCTGCCTTCATCCATGAGCGACTACCCGACGGCACCATCCGGTTCACCCGCCGTCCCTAAACGGCTCAGCGAGGAATCACTTCACCAGGATCTGCCCTCAGGCTTGGCGACACCCCGTCGACCGATCTCAGCCCTCGCTGAAGCCGTCCGTCCCGGTACCCAACGAGCGTTCTGGCCTGCTCGCTCCAAGCTCACCGTTCCCTGCTGGCAGGGACATTTCCCCACTGCAGCGAGGGTTCCCCACGCTCCGGAGCAGGGGGAACCTCCGCGGTCATGGGGAACTCTTCGGATGAGTGGGGAACTCGTGACCCTGCCTGCACCGACCCGACCCGCCAACGCACCGGTTCGCTTGTGAACGGTTCACAAGGTCAGGCCCACTGCCGTAGGCGCCACGAGGCACGATCCGCCGGGCCCACGACCGGCCCACGATCTCAAGCCCGTGCCCAACTGAGAACTCCGCGCCAAACCCCGCCGTCGAGAACACCCTCCCCGAAAGGGTCGGCGGCGAACAACCCCACGAAGCACGGCACTCGAGCGACAGTGAGACCCCGCGTACGCCTTCGGCAGGTGAGTGAGAATGGGACCGTGAGCGAGATCCAGTACCTAGAGAACCCGGCCAGGCATCGCTACGAGATCCGTGACGGGGAGACCGTTGCGGGGCTGGCGGCTTACCGGCTGCCTGACGACGAGCATGTGGACTTCGTGCACACGGAGGTCAAGGAGGCCTACAACGGGCAGGGGCTGGCCTCGAAGCTGGTGGCGTTCGCGCTGGCCGATGTGAAGGCGAAGGGGAAGCGGATCGTTCCGCATTGCCCGTACGTCGCGGGGTGGCTGAAGCGGCACGGCGAGGAGTACGCCGACATCACCGACTGGCCCGCCTGATCACGAGATCAGAGGGAGTCTGCCGACTTCCGCGGCTCCAGGCCCAGCTTGGCCAGGGGAGTGCGGGTCATGTGGGCCGAGGGCCAGGTCTGGCCTCGCGAGGAGCCGCGGGAGTAGGGCCTGGCGCCCGACTGGTAGGTCACGAAGAACTCGTCCCCTACCTCGGCGATGCCCTCGGCCAGGTTGGGGAGCCACTGCATGGCGCGGGGCCGGATCGTGACCCGGTCCTGTACGACCAGCTGGCTGCGCCGGGCGGGGCCGCGGTTGACGCTGAAGACGTACTCCTCCTCCCGGACCACGACGCCCTGGGTGCCGACGGGGGTGCGTACGCCGATCGGAGTCTTGATCTGCCAGGTGTCGTCCTTGCGGATGTACTTGTAGAGGCGGTTGTTCGCGTGCGACCCCACGTAGAGCAGGTCCTTGGCCGCAGCGAGGTAGGAGCCGGCGGCGACGGCGATGAGCGGGGAGACGGTCGTGACGGTCGAGAGCGGTTCGGCGTGGACGATCTGGGTCAGTGAGTAGCGGTAGAGGCGGGGCGGGTTGCCCTCGCGGCACACGTAGACCTCGTCGCCGATGACCGCGACGCCGCCGGCGTTGACCGGGCCGCTGACGCTGCCCTTCGGCCCACCCAGGTAGACGGCGTTGATGAGCTCGCCCGACGGCTTGTCGATCAGAGCGAGCGCGGAGCCGAGCTTGTCCCCGTAGTAGCCCTGCAGCAGCAGCTCGGCCTCGGGGGAGTACGCCAGCCCCTGGGGGATCCAGCCGTGGTCCTCGTCCCCGGTGAGCACCCCGGCGGTGGCGATGTGCGGGATCAGCGGACCGAGTCTGCTGCCACTACGGCCCAGCCAGGTCTCGGTGCGGTCGATGCCGCGTTGGACCCACTTCTGCTGCCTCTTGGCCATCACCTTGGGGTCGATCACGAGCAAAAAATCTATCCGCTCGGACACCGATCGGCGGTCGCTTCGGGGCGCGAGTCCGACATCTGTCCACCAGGCGGAACGGTCGGGCGACAGGTTCCATGTACTCGCGGGTAGATATGGTGGCAGGATCTGCCGACATGACGAAGCACGCCGACGTGATCGTGGTGGGAGCCGGCCTTGCCGGCCTGGCAGCAGCGGCCGAGGTCGCGGACGCGGGAAAGAGCGTTCTCCTGGTCGACCAGGAGCCGGAGCAGTCGCTGGGCGGTCAGGCCTTCTGGAGCCTCGGCGGGCTCTTCCTCGTCGACAGCCCCGAGCAGCGCCGGATGGGGATCAACGACTCACCCGAGCTGGCGCTCCAGGACTGGATGGGATCCGCCCAGTTCGACCGTGACGAGGACCTGTGGCCGCGGCGATGGGCCGAGGCGTACCTCGACTTCGCGGCGGGCGAGAAGCGGTCCTGGCTGCGCCAGATGGGCCACCGGATCTTCCCGGTCGTCGGCTGGGCCGAGCGCGGCGACGGGCGTGCCGACGGCCACGGCAACTCGGTGCCGCGCTTCCACATCACCTGGGGCACCGGGCCGGGCGTGGTCAAGCCGTTCGAGCGCCGGGTGCGCGCCCACGCCGACACCGGCCGGATCACCTTCGCCTTCCGGCACCGCGTGGACCACCTCGTGGTGGAGGACGGGACCGTCGTCGGCGTACGCGGCAAGGTGCTCGAGCCCAGCGACATCGAGCGCGGCCAGGCCTCCACGCGCACGGAGGTCGAGGACTTCGAGCTCAGCGGCCAGGCGGTGATCGTCACCTCCGGCGGCATCGGCGGCGACCACGACCTCGTCCGCAAGCACTGGCCGGCGCGTCTCGGCGCCCCGCCGAAGTCGATGGTCTCCGGCGTCCCGGCACACGTCGACGGCCGGATGCTCGCCATCACCGGCGCGACCGGCGCCAAGATCATCAACGACGACCGGATGTGGCACTACGTCGAGGGCATCCGCAACTGGGACTCGATCTGGGCCAACCACGGCATCCGGATCCTGCCCGGTCCCTCCTCGCTGTGGCTGGACGCGACCGGCAAGCGCCTGCCGGCACCGTTCTTCCCCGGCTTCGACACCCTCGGCACGCTCAAGCACCTGCGCCAGACCGGCTACGACTACTCCTGGTTCGTGCTGACCGAGAAGATCATCAAGAAGGAGTTCGCGCTCTCCGGCTCGGAGCAGAATCCCGACCTGACCGGCAAGGACATCAAGCTGCTCGCCGAGCGGGCGCGCAAGGGCCCCGGCCCGGTGAAGAGCTTCATGGAGCACGGCGAGGACTTCGTGGTCGCCGAGAACCTCACCGCGCTGGTCCACGGCATGAACGGCCTCGCCGAGAAGGACCCGACCGGACCGCAGATCGACGAGAGCGAGCTGCGCCGGATCATCGAGGCCCGCGACCGCGAGATCGCCAACAACTTCACCAAGGACGCCCAGATCACGGCGCTGTACGCCGCCCGCCACTACCGCGGCGACAAGCTGCAGCGCACCGCCAGGCCCCACCGGATCCTCGACCCCGAGGCCGGCCCGCTGATCGCGGTCAAGCTGCACATCCTCTCCCGCAAGACCCTCGGTGGGCTCGAGACGGACCTGTCCGGCCGCTGCCTGACCGCCGCCGGCACCCCGCTGCCGGGGCTCTACGCGGCCGGTGAGGTCGCCGGGTTCGGGGGCGGCGGGATGATGGGCTACAACGCGCTGGAGGGCACGTTCCTCGGCGGCTGCCTGTTCTCCGGACGTACGGCAGGCAGGGCTGCGGCCGCCGCGGTCTGACCCGATCGGCTCAGTGGGCGCCGGAGAGGTTCAGCCCGACCACGCCGACGACGATCATCGCCAGGAAGCCGGCCTTGGCGGCGGTGAGGTGCTCGCCGAGGAACATCACGCCGATGCCCGCGACCAGGGCGGTGCCGAGGCCTGACCAGATGGCGTACGCCACCGAGACCGGCATCCGCTCCACGACCACCGAGAGCAGCCAGATCGAGGCGCCGTAGCCGGCCAGGACGGCGACTGACCAGCCGAGGTTGCGGAAGCCCTCGGTGCGGGGGAGCAGCGCGGTGCTGACGACCTCGATCGCGATCGCGGCGACGAGCAGAATGGCGGCGTACATCTTCGGGTCCTCCTGAGGCGCATGTAGCGACTGCTACATCGCACCAAATGTAGCAGTCGCTACATGTTGGGCATAATGCTTTTCATGGACCGCAAGGAGGAGCTCCTCGGGCAGGTGGTCGAGCACGTGCTGAAGCACGGCCTGATCGGCCTGACCCTGCGTCCGCTGGCGGCCGCGATCGGCACCAGCGACCGGATGCTGATCTACCACTTCGGCGGCCGCGACGAGCTGGTCGCCGCGGTGGTGGCGCGTACCAACGAGCTCTCCGTGGCGGCGGTGGGGGCACTGGAGCCGGCCGATGGCGTCCGCGCCGGGGTCGAGGCGCTGTGGCGGGCCTACCGCACCGACCCGTTGCACAGCTGCCTGCAGATCTACCTGCAGGCAGCAGCGACCGGGCTGATCGGGATGGAGCCCTACCGCTCGGTCGTCAGGGAGACCAACGAGCTCTGGTACGCCGCGCTGCGTGACTACATCACCGCCTGTGGCGCGCCGCCCGAGCGTGCGGGCCGGATCGTCACGCTCGTCGACTCGTCGCTGTTCGGGTTCCACCTGGACCTGGCCACCGACCGGCCCGACGAGCTCGCCGCCGGCGTGGCCGATCTCGCGGTCGCGGCGGGAGCGATCGCCGAGGAGTGATCGGGGGTCCGGCATGATGCGGCGGGTGCGCCGCTCGATCATCTAGGGTCTGCCACGTGGAGTGCTCCAAGTTCGCCGTGAGCGTGGATCTCGTCGTGCTCACCGTTCGTGACGACGCGCTCTGCGCCTTGGTCGTACGCCGCGGCGTCGAGCCGTTCGAGGGCGACTGGGCGCTGCCGGGAGGCTTCGTCCTCGACGACGAGGGCCTCGAGGAGGCGGCAGCGCGCGAGCTCGCCGAGGAGACCGGCATCCGGCCGGGGAGCGTGCACGTCGAGCAGCTGGCGACGTACGGCTCTCCGGGGCGGGACCCGCGGGCGCGGGTCGTGACGGTCGCCTACCTCGCGCTCGCGCCCGACCTGCCGGTGCCCGCGGCGGGATCGGACGCGGCGGACGCGCAGTGGTGCCCGGTGGACGCGCTGCTGGCCGGCGACGCCCTTGCCTTCGACCATGCGGCGATCCTGCGTGACGGTGTCGAGCGCGCCCGCTCCAAGCTGGAGTACTCGCCGCTCGGCGCGGCGTTCTGCGCCGAGGAGTTCACCGTCGCCGAGCTGCGACGGGTCTACGAGATCGTCTGGGGCGAGCGCCTCGACCCCCGCAATTTCCATCGCAAGGTCACCAAGACCGAGGCCTTCCTCGAGCCCACGGGCACGACTACGACCCGGGACGGTGGCCGACCAGCTCAGCTCTTCCGCCGGGGCTCCGCCGAGCACCTGCACCCGCCGCTGCTGCGCCGCACGACCTGACGGTTGGTCACCGTAAGGTCTCGGGCTGATCACGAACCGATAACGGCGGATCCGGTGTGGCCGATGGCACATGCGACTCGGTCTACGCGCGTTGGGTAACTAGACAACAGCCACGGCATTCTTGTCCAGCGGACGCCGTGTCTCGGGATCGAACGTCATGTTCGACTGTTTCGTCTTGAAAAGGTCGTTACAACGCCGAAACGCCGGTGCCAGCACCTGAAACCTCCGCTCGCTACGGTCCCCGAGACCTGTGCGTGAAACTCCTCGAAGGGAACTCGTTTCGATGTCTACCCCCGCCTCTCGGACCTCGCGACGTAAGTCTGTGCAACTGAGGGCCGCCGCGGCCCTCCTGTCCGTGGTCGCGGCCACGACCCTGGCCGCCTGCGGCTCCGACTCCGAGGGAGGCAGCAGCGAGGAGGGCTTCGGCACCATCTCGATGCAGTATTCCTGGATCAAGAACGAGGAGTTCGCCGGCGAGTACTACGCCGAGGACAAGGGCTACTACGAGGAAGCCGGCTTCGACGCCGTCAACGGCATCTCCGGCCCCGACACCGGCGTCGCCAAGCTGCTCTCGGGCAAGGTCCAGGTCGCCATCAACGACGCCGCCTCGGTGGGCTCCGCGATCGCCGAGCAGGAGGCGCCGCTGAAGATCATCGGCGCCACCTTCCAGAAGAACCCGTTCACCATCCTCTCCCTCGAGGACGGCGGCAACATCGCGACGCCGGCCGACCTCAAGGGCAAGAAGATCGGCGTGCAGGACTCCAACGTCAACGTCTTCAAGGCGATCCTCGCGGCCAACGGCCTGGAGGAGAAGAAGGACGACATCACCGTCGTCCCGGTCGAGTTCGACCCGACGCCGCTGATGAAGGGCCAGGTCGACGGCTTCATGGCCTACCTGACCAACGAGTCGATCACCGTCGAGCTCGCCGGCCACGAGGTCACCAATCTGCCCTACGCCGAGAACGGCGTGCCGTACGTCGCCGAGACCTACACCGTCACCGACCAGTACCTCGCCGAGAACCGCGACCTCCTCAAGGCGCTGCTGACCGCCGAGATCAAGGGCTGGACCGAGACCTTCAAGAACCCCTCCGACGAGGTCGTCAAGGTCGTCACCACCCACTACAACAAGGCGGCCAGCGACTCCGACGGCCTCGAGGCCAGCTTCGGTGAGCTCGACCCGGTCAAGACCAAGCGCGGTCTCGAGGAGTCGCAGAAGCTGATCTCGACGCCGGAGACCGAGAAGAACGGCCTCTTCACCATCTCCGAGGAGCTCCAGCAGCAGACCGTCGACTCCCTCGCCGCCGCCGGCTGGGAGGTCTCGGTCGAGGACCTGTTCGACACCTCGATCATCGACGAGATCTACGAGGAGAACCCCGAGCTGAAGGCGTACCAGAAGTAGTCATGGCTCAGGACAAGCTCATTGATGCCGGTGCTCCGGCGGCGGAGACCGATGGCGGCACCGGCATCCACATCTCCGGAATCAGCAAGGTCTTCGGCTCCGGGTCGAAGGCTGTCACCGCACTCAAGGACACCGAGCTCCACACCGACCAGGGCTCGTTCCTGGCCCTGCTGGGGCCGTCGGGCTGCGGCAAGTCGACGATCCTGCGGATCCTCGCGGGCCTGGAGTCGCCGACGAGCGGAGAGGCGTACGTCGACGGCAAGGCGCCCGCCGACCTGCGGCGTGACTCCGAGCTGGGGATCGCGTTCCAGGACCACGCGCTGCTGCCGTGGCGCTCGGTGGTCGGCAACATCAAGCTCGTCTTCGAGGTCGCCGGACGGCGTCCCGACATGTCCTACATCCACGAGCTGATCAAGCTCGTCGGGCTGGAGGGCTTCGAGAAGGCCCGCCCCGCGCAGCTCTCCGGCGGGATGCGGCAGCGGGTCTCGATCGCACGGGCGCTGGCACTCAAGCCGTCGGTCCTCCTGCTCGACGAGCCGTTCGGCGCGCTGGACGACATGACCCGGCAGAACCTCAACCTGGAGCTGCTCCGGATCTGGACCGAGAAGCCGGCGACCACCCTGCTGGTCACCCACGGCGTGAACGAGGCGATCTTCCTCTCCGACCGGGTCGCGGTGATGTCGCCGCGACCGGGCCGGATCAAGGAGATCATCGAGGTCGA
>JALZDD010000016.1 GCA_030862715.1 Actinomycetota bacterium
CGCGGGTGGCGGAATAGGCAGACGCGCTAGCTTGAGGTGCTAGTCCACGTATTAGTGGGTGGGGGTTCAAGTCCCCCCTCGCGCACAGAGAGAAACCCCAGGGAGACCTGGGGTTTCTCGCATTTCAGGACTACGCTGAAACTCTCAGTGGGGCACCAGTGGGGCACCAAGTAAATTGGAGGCCCAGGAGATGGCATGGATCGAGCACAAGAAGCGCACTGACGGCGGCACCTCAGCCCTCGTCCGGTGGCGGCTGGGCGGCCGCCGCGACGGCGCGCGCCAGACCGAGACGTTCAGCGCCGGCAGCGACGAGCAGAACACCGCCCGCGCCGAAGGTTTCCAGACGATGGTCGACGCGGCCGGAGAGTTCTGGCCCGACGGCTGGGTCAAGGGTGAGGGGTTCGTCCGCGCCCACGGTGCCGACCCGATGAAGCCGCCGCCCCGGTTCGACGAGATCGGCGAGGAGTACGCCCGCCAGATCGTCGACATCACCCCCGGGCAGCGCAAGCGCTACCTGTCGCAGATCCGTACGCTCGCCGGGACCAAGATCCGCGGCGTGTTCACCTTCGCCCGACCAGTGACCAAGATCGGCGAGCCGGAGATCAAGGCCTGGCTGATCGACTGGGACCGGGCTCTGAAGACCAAGGCCAACTATCACGGCCTGCTGTTCGGTGTCTTCGCGTACGCCGTCGAGCAGGGTCATCTCTCGGTCAACCCGTGTGCCCGCACTGCTCCGAAGCGGTCCAAGGTCAGGCAGTCGCAGGCTGAGCTGCGGTTCCTGACCGAGGCGGAGCTGGCCACGGCCGCCGACCTGGCCGGTGAGCACGACGGCGACCTGCTCAGGGTGACCGCCGGGACCGGCCTGCGGTTCAGCGAGCTTGGCGCTCTGTGGGTCGGCGACGTCGACCTCGCGGGCCGCACGATCAGGGTCAGCAAGGCTTGGAAGCGCAACGGCGAAGACGGTGCCACCGACGTCCCCTCGTGGTTGAAGAAGAAGCTGCGCGCCAAGCACACGATGCGCCAGCACTACCTGGGCAACCCGAAGACGCCGAAGTCGCGGCGCACGGTCTCGATCGCTCCGCCGGTCGCCGAGATCCTCGGGCGGCTCATCGAGGGCAAGCGCTCCGATGACTTCGTCTTCACCTCGCCCACGGGTCTGCCGCTGCACCACAGCGACTTCTACACCCGTGTCTGGGCGCCGCTGATGGCTGAGCTCGGCGCGCTCGACATCGAGGCCTTCCGCTTTCACGACCTGCGCCACACTCACGTCGCCTGGCTGATTGCGGGCGGCGCCCCGCTGCCGCACATCCAGACTCGTCTGGGCCATGAGTCGATCACGACCACGATCGACACCTACGGACACCTGCTGCCGGCAGGCGATGAGCTGATCTCCGAGATCATCAGCACCGCGCTCGCCGGCCAGCAGATCCGTCCCACGCTCAAGCTGGTCAGCGCCAGCTGATTGGTGGTGGCGCAGCCGTCGGTCCGGTTCTCAGTGGGTAGCAGTGGGCACCTGTTCGGGTTCACAGCTTGGACCGGCGGCTGCGCTGTCGTGGCATCACCTCCTCCAGCACCGGCTGCTCGCCGGCGACGATGAGTTCCTCGAGGTGCGCGATCCGGAACCGGACGTGCTTGCCGATCCGGGTGCAGCGGATCCGGTGCTGACGGACCGCCTCAGCGACCCAGCGGGCCGGGACGTTGAGGTACGCGGCAGCCTCATCGATCGTCAGCAGATGGTCCTGCTGGTCGGCCGTCGGTCTGGTGTCTGCGCTGATCGAGCTTCGCTTCGAGCTGGCCATCGGCTCACCCACCTCACGGCTTGCGGTGGGTCAGTCGCTGCTCGCGCATGAACTGCCGCAGGTCGCCGACGGTGGTGTAGAGCCGTTTGCCCATGCGGAAGAACGCCGGCCCTTCGTTGCGCTGCCGCCACCAGCGCAACGTGCCCTCTGCGGTGCGGAGGATCTCGGCGGCCTCCGCGAAGGTCACCATCTCCTCGGCGTCGCGCTGGGAGAACGGGATCTTGTTGATCGTCATGTTGGGTGCCTTCCTGTCTCGCAGTCCACCTGGCTGGTCGGACGGTCGTCAGGTAGGTGTGCAGGGCACCCCACGGAGGCGGGCAAGTAGATTCGATCGGACATGTATGTTCGATCGGACGTGGCCGATTCTCGCGAAGTAGCGCTCAGTCTCCGGAGACGCGGTGCGTCGGACGTGCGACCCCAGGACCGAGGCCGACGCTGCCCGATGGGCCTCAAATAGATCCGATCAGAGATCCATGGCCGATCAGATATCGTCGGAGGCGTGGAAGGTCATCTGATCCTCCAGGTCGCGCGACGAGCGGCACACCTGACGCAGGCCGAGCTCGCCCGCAGGGCCGGTACGTCCCAGGCGACGCTGTCGGCCTACGAACGCGGCACGAAGTCCCCGGCCGTGAAGGTGACTGAGCGCATCCTCAATGCCGCCGGGATGGAGTTCTTCCTGCGTCCGTGGGTCGACTTCGAGGAACGCCACGTGCGCGGCGTACAGGCCTTCTGGTTCCCGAACAGGCTGTGGTCTGTCAGTCCGCCGGACTGCTTCGCTGTGCTGCACGCGCCGGACATGATCAATCACACCGATCAGGATGCCTGGAACCTGGGTGACCGCGTCGATCGTGCCCGGGCGTACGAGATCCTGATCCGCCGCGGTCTGCCCGAGTCGATGATCCGCTGGATCGACGGCGGGCTGCTCGTCGACCTGTGGGACGAGCTCGACCTGCCTCGACCGATCCGCAGCGCCTGGCGCCCGGCCATCGATGCGGCCCGATCCGGCCCGTCGGTCGACATCCTGCGAGCGGTCTTTCGAGCCGCCGACCCCATGAGCACCAGCACCGTGCGGATCCGCGGCCACCGCGGGCTTCCGAAACCGCCCCCGCCACCACCCACACCACGACGACGCCCCGGCGACCCGACCACTGGTCTCATCCGCAGGCCCAAACCGGAGACGCCACCTGAGCCCGAGATCTGAGGGCACCGACCCGTGCCAGGTTCCGACCGAGGGAAGCGTGCACAGTTACCGCGCGGCCAACCGTGCAGCGATGTAGAGTGTGAGCGTGACACATGAGTTGATCCGGTTCGATCCGGACGAGATCGGTCCTGGCGAGTTCGCCGGCGACCTGCCTGCCTGGGCGATCGAGCTGCTCTCCCGTGCGCGCGAGGCTGCGGCGTCGGGTCAGACGGTCACGCTCTCGGCGGAGGAGCGGTTGCTGTCGCCGGAGCAGGTTGCGCAGCGGATGAGCATACACCGCTCGACCGTGGTGCGGAAGATCCTTGCCGGCGAAGTCCGCGCGGTGAAGGTCGGCACGCATCACCGGATTCCCTACTCGGAGTTCCTCCGGTTCCGGGAGACGACGCTGGACCAGGTCGCTCGCGCGTCGGCAGCCGACATCGAGGCGGAGCTGTTCGGTGAGGGATGACGACGAGTTCGTCGTCTTCCTCGATGCCAACGTGCTCGCCAAGCCGGTGACACGCACGCTGGTGCTGCGCTGTGCGACGAGTGGCTACACGGTGGCGTGGAGCGAGCATGCCGAGACCGAGGCGTCCCGGCACATGGGTGAGCGGCAACTGTCCGTGCAGGATTTGCGTGCGCTGGTGGGGATCGAGCTCAGCGGAAGCGGCGAAGGCCTGGATCGGTTCGCGACGTCGGGCGCCGGTGATCGTCAGATTCTCGCCGACGCCGAGGTCGCCGAGGCCACGTTCCTGGTGACCGAGGATGTCGATGACTTCGTCGATGGCGACCTCGCTCTGGTCGGAGTGAGTGTGGTGAATCCGGATCTCTTCCTCTCCGAGCGAGCCGATGAGGCGACGTATCGAAGGGCGCTGGAAGCGATGGTCAGCGGGATGACCAACCCTGCGCGTACGCCCGCACAACTGCACGCCGCGATCGCCCGCCAGCATCCGCGACTGTTTGCCCGCCACGCGGACCTCTTCGACGTCAAACCGGAGACGAGCGGACACTCCGAGCCCCGCATCCTCTTTCGTGGAGAAACCTGTCTGCGCTGTCTGATGTCCCGCGATGCCAGCGCAATCGACGCTCGGGGCGTGTGTGCCGACTGCCGCCAGAGGGCTGAGAGCGTCTCGACGATCGACGTCGGGGGCTGACTGCTCACGGGGCTACAGCCCGAGGCCAGGAGCGTCCGTTCGCGTTGGCCGCTGAAGTTCGGGCGGCATCGGCCGCGGCCCCTGCGAGTGCCGGGTGCCGCCCGCCGGTTCCCGAACCGTCCGGACGTAACGTCGCATCGACCGTAGGCCGTACTGTTCGATGTCATCGACGGCGCACTGTGCGGCGTGCGCTGGACCGAGATCGGCGCGGTCACGCCCGAAGACCGCAGCCCAGTGTCGCCGAGCGTCATCGACGTCCTCAGCCACGAGGTGCGCGACGTTGCGCTCACGCCCGCGGGTCATCCCGACGTACGCCGACGAGGCCGATGAGGTGCACCGACGGCGACGTGCGCGGTCGCCACTGTGGAACCCTGAACACCGTACGCCGTGGTCGCATACGCCAGCTCGACATGCTCGCGGACATACTCGGCCGCAAGATGCCGGCGCCCGCCATCGCCCTCGACGGTCAGGCCGCTGCGGTCGGCCGCGATGACGCTCCAGGTCTCGCGGTTGGCGACGTCTCGGTCCGGGTCGTTGCGGCGCGTTGCGACCCGGTCACCGACGCCGATCCGCTCACCTGCCCGTGTCACCCACACCTCGCTGGGACGGCGCGCGGCCGTGCCCCGACGGGCCAGTCCATTGATCCGGGCGACCTGGTCGCGGGTGTCCGCGACCACCGCCGTGTCGGCGGTGCTGGTGGCCGCGAGATCCGCCAGAGCCGCGGTCTGCTCGACCTCGGAGGCGTGCAGGACGATCTCCCCGCGGGCGAGGAGGTCGTCGAAGACCTCCTCGGGCCGCTCCCCGGTCCGCATCCGAAGAGTCAGCGCGGCGTAGGCAGGATCGGCGAACCTCCGCACCCCGTCGAGGTCGACATGACACTGCTCGGCATACCGGCAGGCCAGATCCAACACCCCGCCGCGTCCGACCGCCGGGAGTTGGTGCCGGTCACCGAGCAGTGCCAGTCGGGCGCCGGTCATCTCGACGATCTGGAGGACCGCAAAGGCGCTGTCCTGGTCGAGCATGCCCGCCTCGTCCACGACCAGTAGGTCCCCCCGACCCAGCGACGCGGACGCGGACGGGACGCTCGCGGCATAAGCCCAGTGACCTTGGTCGTCCCACTCAAACCCGTACTGACTCAACAGCCAGGCAACCGAGGATGCCGGCGCACCGACCTCGTCGGCCGCCACCTTGGCACCCTTCAGTGTTGGCGCGACCACCAACATCCCCTTCCTGCGGCGTATCAGGGCCTGCTGCGCCGCAGCGAGCGTGCGTGTCTTGCCGGCCCCGGCCGCTCCTTCAACTACGACGAGGCGCTCGGTGCCGGCCAGGTGCGCCACGGCCGTCGCCTGGTCGTCGTCCAACCCTGCCGCCCGCACAGAGGCTCGGACCCGCTCATCGGGTCGTCCTCGTGATTTCCCGCGATCGCTGAATCCGGCCGCGAGGTAGCGCTCGACGGCGACCACTCGCAGCGAGGACAGCGCTCGTACGTCCACCGGAAGATCCGCTCGGTCCACCAACCGCACGGACGCGGCAATGATCCGTGCGGTCAGGTCCTCGGCCAGTTCGAGACGTACGCCTGCATCGGCGATCAGGCCCGTCTCGGCGATCAGGACCTCTGCGGCACCGCGCGCGTCGGCGTGGCTCCAGGCTGAGCGCCGGGCACCTAGGCGACACAGCGCCTCCGCGGCCATCTGGCTCCGAACGAGCCGCCCCGGTTTCGGTGACCGCAACCTCACGGGCAGCTGCGAAGGACGGAACCCGAGCGCGCCCAACTCCTGTCGCCAGTGCGCCTCCAACGCCGCACCCGACGTAGGCACGACCTTGTCCGGACGCTCGTCGGCCCAGGCACGCCGATCCCACGCCTGACGGAGCCTCGGCCCCGGCTCCTCGCCCGGGTGCTCACGGCGCCAGGCCGACTCGTAGGAGTCGATATTCTCCGCGATCTGCTTCGACCGAGCCGAGAACGCCTCCACATACGGCACCAGCTCGATGATCTCCCCGGACGCATCATCCACGTGGTAGCCGTGAGCGGCGAGCGCTGCACGAAAGCCCGGGTCGGTCATCACCGCGGCGTGCCCGATCCCGTTGATGGCTGCGATGCTGTCCCGCGTACCGACCGTGTGCAGGCCGCGCCAGGTCTCCACCGCCCAGACCCGGGAGCTGATCTGAAGGTGCAGATGCCAGTGCGGGTCCCCGGAGCGCGACGTCCGATGCGCCACCACCGCCGCCTCCAACCGCTCCACCGGCACCTGGACCTGTCGCCCCCGCGGTCCCACTCGAGTCGTCGCATACTCACCGACCCAGGCCAGGATCTGCTCAACGGCACGCCACTGAGCAGCGTCGTACGCAGCAGCGATCTCTGAATGGGCCGCTGCGGCCAGCGACCACGACTTCGGCCCATTGACAGTGACCTCGACGAACTTCACCGCATTCGCGTCCTTGCGCAGCCGACCCTTCGGCATCCCCGTCTCTACCTCGTACCCGCCAACCCACCGCTCATAGGTATTCGCATCCATCGCCGGCGCCTGCTCCACCACCGGCCCAGCAACGAGGTAGCGCTCCGCAACCCCGGCGCCCTCGCGCAGGTAGTAGTCGTCGGCACCGAAGGCGTCCGCCTCCACATACTGGCGCGCGTCCACAGCGCGACCGCTGTAGAACTTCACCCCACCGTGCACGCCGAACCACCACCATCAACAACCGTCGACAACCGCGAATGCGCAGGTCAGGGGGAACATTCGCTACTGAAGTGCGTAGCATGCGTGCCGTCTGGGTTAAAGGGTTGAGCATGGACATCCGGAGCGCGGATTCGAGGATCGTTCCAATCCGTCGACAGTCATCGAGTCGACTATGAAAGCAATTAGCGAACCCGAAACCTGAAGCGACACGAGAGCGGCAAGCCTGCCCGAGCGGTTCACCGGACATGCCGGGGTGAGTCACAAGACACTCGTACTCGAACGCTAGTGTGGACCCACAGCATCTAGCACCAGCCACGAGGAGCACAACTGTGTTACGAACACACGAGGCCGGGTCGCTCCGCGCCGCGCACGCCGGGCAGACTGTCACGCTGACTGGGTGGGTAGCTCGTAGGCGTGATCATGGCGGGGTCATCTTCATCGACCTGCGTGAGGCCAGCGGCGTGGCGCAGATCGTCTTCCGTGAGGGCGAGATGGCCGAGCGGGCGCATGAACTGCGCTCGGAGTTCGTCATCAAGGTCGTCGGCGAGGTGACCAAACGGCCCGAAGGCAGCGCCAACGCCGATCTCGCCACTGGTGAGATCGAGGTCTATGCGACCGAGCTTGAGGTGCTCAACGAGTCGGTCGCCCTTCCGTTCCAGATCGACGACCACATCGAGATCGGCGAGGACGCCCGGCTGAAGCATCGCTACCTTGATCTGCGCCGCACCGGCCCGGCCAACAACCTCCGACTGCGCAGCGAGGTCAACAGCATCGCCCGGGAGGTTCTGCGCGCCGAGCGGTTCGTGGAGATCGAGACCCCGACTCTGACTCGATCGACGCCAGAGGGCGCTCGCGAGTTCCTTGTCCCTGTGCGTCTGCAGCCAGGATCCTGGTACGCGCTGCCACAGTCTCCACAGTTGTTCAAGCAGTTGCTTATGGTGGCCGGCATGGAGCGGTATTTCCAGATTGCCCGCTGCTACCGCGACGAGGACTTTCGCGCCGACCGGCAACCGGAGTTCACTCAGCTCGACATCGAGATGAGCTTCGCAGATCAGGAGGACCTCATCGCGCTCGGCGAGGCGATCCTCACAGCTGTGTGGAAAGGCACAATTGGCTACGAGATTCCCCGCCCGTTCCCCCGCATAACTTATGCGGACGCCATGGCCAAGTATGGCTCCGACAAGCCGGATCTGCGCTTCGACCTGCAGTTGACAGACTTGACGGATTTCTTTAGGAACACGCCGTTCCGAGTATTCCAAGCGCCCTACGTCGGCGCAGTTGTCATGCCATCTGGCGCGTCGCAGTCACGCCGAGAACTTGACGCCTGGCAGGACTGGGCAAAGCAGCGCGGAGCCAAGGGCCTAGCCTATGTTCTGGTCGGCGCCGACGGCAGCCTGGGCGGCGGCATTGCCAAGAACCTCGCAGAGGCGGAGCGCGAGCGCCTGGCCAAGGCCGTCGGAGCAAACCCCGGTGACTGCATCTTCTTCGGGGCAGGTGAAGCCGACAAGACCCGTTCGTTGCTCGGCGCTGCACGGGTCGAGATTGGTCGCCGCGTCGGACTGATCGACGAGAACGTGTGGTCATTCGTGTGGGTCGTCGACTTCCCGATGTTCGAGGCGACCGCTTCGCTCGGCACTGATGACGTGGCCGTCGGCGGTGGCCGCTGGACCGCTCTGCACCATGCTTTCACCTCGCCGACACCTGAATGGGCTGACAGGTTCGAGGAGGACCCTGGCAACGCCTTGGCCTACGCCTATGACATCGTGTGCAACGGTGTGGAGATCGGTGGTGGGTCAATCCGTATCCACCGTGCCGAAATGCAGCAGCGGGCATTCAACGTCATGGGGATCAGCCCCGAGGAAGCCCAAGAGCGGTTCGGGTTCCTGCTTGACGCGTTCAAATTCGGCGCTCCGCCGCACGGCGGGATCGCGTTCGGATGGGACCGCGTCATCATGTCCCTCATTGGCACTGAGTCGATCCGTGATGTCGTCGCGTTTCCGAAGACCGGCGGCGGCCACGACCCGTTGACCGCAGCGCCCACGCCGATCTCGGCAACGCAGCGTAAGGAGGCCGGCGTCGACGCATGAGCCGAGGGCGTCCGCTCAGCGCCCCGAGTCCTTAGGGACCCGGAACAGCGACGACACCGCAGCCCTCAGCTGCGG
>JALZDD010000059.1 GCA_030862715.1 Actinomycetota bacterium
GCCTCGCAGTCCAAGCGCGAGATCGTGCGCCAGCCGGTGCGCGGCATCATCGTCGACGCCCAGGGCCGGCCGCTGGTGACCAACCGCTCCGCCTGGGTGGTCAGCCTCGACCAGGGCGTGCTCGACGGGCTGGACGACGACGACCGGAAGACGCTGATGGAGCGCGTCGCCAAGGCTGTCGACGTGTCCCCGAAGAAGCAGAACGAGGCGATCGCCAACTGGTCCGGCACCCGCTACCAGCCGGTCCCGATCGCCACCGACGTCTCCGAGTCGACCGCCCTGCGCATCCTCGAGCAGCCGGAGGACTTCCCCGGCGTGGTCGCGGAGAAGCAGACACTGCGCTCCTACCCGAGCCCCTTCGGCATCAACGCCGCCGGCGTGCTCGGCTATCTCTCCCCGATCACCGAGGACGAGAACGACAACGCCAAGGAGCGTGGCGACGAGTCGCTCAACATCACCTCGATGGTCGGTCGCTCCGGCGTCGAGAAGGAGTACGACCAGTGGCTGCGCGGGATGCCCGGCTACGACACAGTCACCGTCGACTCGCTCGGCCGTGAGATCGGGCGCGGCGACTCGGTCGCCTCCCAGCCCGGCGACACGCTGGTGACCAGCATCGACGCCAAGGTGCAGGGCCGCGCCGAGAAGCTGCTCGCCGAGTCGATCGAGACCGCTCGCAACACCTTCGACAAGATCTCCGGCCGCAACTACGAGGCCGACTCCGGCTCGGTCGTGGTCATGGAGGCGCAGACCGGTCGGCTCGTCGCGATGGCGAACCAGCCGACGTACGACCCCGAGGAGTGGGTCGGCGGGATCACCCAGAAGCAGCTCGACAGGCTCTACTCCGAGAAGGCGGGCTACCCGCTGCTGCCACGGGCGACGCAGGGTCAGTTCGCGCCCGGTTCGACGTGGAAGCCGTTCATGACGGTCGGCGCGCTCAACAACGGCTACAGCCGCGACAGCCGGCTCGACTGCTCCAGCGGGCTCCAGGTCGGCAACCGCGTGTTCCAGAACTACGAGTCCGCGCCCTACGGCTTCATCGACTTCGCCCAGGCACTGCAGGTCTCCTGCAACACGTTCTTCTACCGGATCGCGGTGGACTATTGGCAGAAGTACGGCTCCAACCCGGCCGACGTCAACGCCAAGGACCCACTGGTCGAGACCGCCAAGGCGTTCGGCTTCGGCAAGCGCACCGGCATCGACCTGCCGGGGGAGTCGGCCGGCAGGATCGCGGACCGGAAGTGGAAGGCCGAGTACTACGAGGCCATGAAGGACTACTACTGCCGGATGGACGAGAAGAAGAACGCGCCGAGCTCGTTCCTGCAGCTGTTCGCCCACGAGTTCTGCATCGAGGGCAACTACTACCGCACCGGTGACGCGGTGAACTTCTCGATCGGCCAGGGCGACACGATGGTCACCCCGATCCAGCTGGCGCGGGGCTACGCCTCGCTGGCCAACGGCGGCACCCTGTACGAGCCCCGGATCGGGAAGGCGATCGTCAGCGGCGACGGCACCGTGGTCGAGAAGATGGATCCCAAGGTCGCGGGCAAGGTCAAGATGTCGGCCAAGAGCATCGACTACGTCAACGAGGCGCTTCTCGGCACCACCCGCACGGGCACCTTGGCCTGGAAGTTCGGCGGGTTCCCGCTCGACGAGGTGAAGGTGCGCGGCAAGACCGGCACCGCCGAGGTCACCGGCAAGCAGACGACCGGCTGGGTCGCGACGTACAACAAGAAGTACGTCGTCATCATGACGATCTCCCAGGGCGGCACCGGCTCGGGCTCGGTGGGCGATGCCGTACGCAAGCTGTGGGAGACGCTCTACGGAGTCGAGGAGGGCGGTGCCGAGGTGCGGCCCGACAAGGCCGCGATCCGGGGCATCGACCCGCCGAGGAACCTGCCGGCGTTCGGTGCCGACGGCTCGATCGTCGCCCCGAAGGACTGAGGGGTTGAGGGGCAGAGCATGAAGAACGACGTGATGGCCTTCGTACGCCGCATCGACCTGGTCCTCCTGGGCGCGGTGCTGGTCCTGGTGTCGCTGTCGGTGCTGCTGGTCTGGTCCGCGACCATCCACCGGGACGCGATCACCGGTGGCGACACCACCGCCTACCTGCGCAAACAGGCGATCAACGTGGCCGCCGGGCTGGTGCTGATGGTGGGCGTGGTCGCGACCAACCACCGCTGGGTCCGGCTCCTGACGCCCGCGGTCTACCTGGGCGCGGTGATCGGGCTGGTGCTGGTGCTCGTGATGGGCTCGACGGTCAACGGGTCGAAGTCGTGGGTGAGTTTCGGTCCGGTGCAGGTCCAGCCCTCGGAGCTGGCCAAGCTGGCCGTGGTCATCGCGATGGCGCTGGTCCTCGCCGAGCGCAGCGAGGGCCGCTGGCAGGCACGCGTGTCGCTGGGCGACGTGGTCGCGATGATCCTGGTCGCGGCCGTGCCGATCGTCCTGGTCCTGCTCCAGCCCGACCTCGGCACCACGCTGGTGCTCGGCGTCACGGTCTTCTGCGTGCTCGCGGCCGCGGGGACACCGCGGCGATGGCTGGCTCTGCTGGCGTTGAGCGGTATCGCGGTTGCCACGACGGTGGTCGCGACAGGGGTGCTGAAGCAGTACCAGATCAACCGGTTCATGGCGTTCACCGATCCGTCGCTGGACCCTCGCGGGGCCGGCTACAACGTCCAGCAGGCGCGGATCGCGATCGGCGACGGCGGCATCTTCGGCCAAGGACTGTTCCAGGGATCGCAGGCCCGGGCGGGCTTCGTCCCCGAGCAGCACACCGACTTCATCTTCACCGTCGTGGGGGAGGAGCTCGGGCTGGTCGGATCGCTGCTGGTGATCGGGCTGATCGGTGTCGTGCTGTGGCGCGGACTGCGGATCGCGGCGCGCACCGACGACCTCTTCGGGCGCGTCGCGGCAGCCGGAATCGTGTGCTGGCTCGGCATCCAGAGCTTCCAGAACATCGGGATGTGCTTGGGCATCATGCCGGTCACGGGGGTGCCGCTGCCTTTGATCTCCTACGGCGGGTCCTCGATGATCGCGGCATTGATGGCGGTGGGTCTGCTGCTCGGCATCTCGGCGCGCTCGCGGCGCACCGGTCTGGACCGGTCCGGACCACTTCAGGACCTCCGCTCGCGTGATCGCCTGCAGGTTGCTGCAGTGCGAAAAGATGTCGCGTTTCATCGAAACTAAACTCGATTACGTTCCCTCCCGGTGCCCCACAGGGCATCTGTTACCCCTTGCAGCCCTCATCCCGAGGCTGCTTGACGACGGGAGCAGTAACCGTGAACCGACCCCACAAAGCTCGTAGTCTCGGGCTCCGCTTCGACGGAACCCAGCGCCTCGGCGCACTGGCAGCAGCGACGGTCACCGCCGTCGGTGCGGCTACCACCATCCTGGCCATGTCCGGTCCCGCCGGCGCAGCAGACAGCCCGGCACCGCTGATCGGTGCCGAGAAGTCGACGGCCATCGACAACTCCTACATCGTCGTGATGAAGGGCAACGGTGCGGCGGCCAAGGCCAACGCCGCCGACGCCCGGGCGCTCGCGAAGGAGAAGGGTGGCTCGGTGAAGTACGCCTATGACAAGGCGATCACCGGATTCTCCGCCACCCTCGACGCCGACGCGCTCGACGCGCTCCGCAGCGACCCCGATGTGGACTACATCGAGGCCAACCAGGTCGTGAAGGCCAGCGGCGACCAGGCCAACCCCACCTGGGGGCTCAACCGGATCGACCAGCGCAACCTGCCGCTGAACTCCAACTACCACTACGACTACACCGGCTCGGGTGTGAAGGCGTACATCATCGACACCGGCATCCGTTCCGCGCACGCGGACTTCGGTGGCCGGGTGACCTCCGGCTACACCGCCATCGGGTCCAGCACCGAGGACGAGAACGGCCACGGCACCCACGTCGCCGGCACCGTCGGCGGGTCGACGTACGGCGTCGCCAAGAACGTCACGCTGGTGCCCGTCCGGGTGCTCGACGCCTCCGGGTCCGGCACCACCGCCGGTGTGATCGCAGGTGTGAACTGGGTGACCTCCAACCACACCTCCGGCCCGGCGGTCGCCAACATGTCGCTCGGCGGCGGGGTTTCCTCGACCCTCGACTCCGCGGTCTCCAGCTCGATGGCGGACGGCGTCACCTACGCCGTGGCCGCGGGCAACGACTCCGGTGCGAACGCGTGCAACGGCTCGCCCGCCCGGGTGGCCGGTGCCCTGACCGTCGGCTCGACGACCAACACCGACGCCCGGTCGAGCTTCTCCAACATCGGCTCGTGCGTCGACCTGTTCGCCCCGGGCTCCTCGATCACCTCGGCGTGGCACACCTCCAACACGGCGACCAACACGATCTCCGGTACGTCGATGGCGACCCCGCACGTCGCCGGAGTGGCGGCGCTCTACCTGCAGGCGAACCCGACGGCATCCGCCTCCGCCGTCGCCTCGGCGATCAACTCCAACGCCACCACCGGCGTGGTCACCTCGCCCGGGACCGGTTCTCCCAACCGCCTCCTCTACTCGCTGTGGAGCGGTGGCACGGACCCGACGGACCCGCCGACGACGGGCAACCTGCTGACCAACCCGGGCTTCGAGTCGGGCGCGACCGGCTGGAGCGCCTCCTCGGGCGTGATCGACAACTCGAGCAGCGCTCCGGCGCGTTCGGGCTCCTACAAGGCGTGGCTGAACGGCTATGGCACCACCCGCACCGACAACCTGTCGCAGTCGGTCACCCTGCCGACGACCGGCAAGACCCTGTCGTTCTACCTGCGGGTGATCACCAACGAGACGACCACCTCGACGGCCTACGACAAGCTGACCGTCAAGGTGGGGTCGACGACGCTGGCGACGTACTCCAACCTGAACGCGAGCTCGTCGTACTCGTTGAAGTCGTTCTCGCTCGGGTCCTTCGCCGGCAGCACTGTCACGCTGACGTTCACCGGCACCGAGGACTCCTCGCTCGGGACCAGCTTCCTGATCGACGACACCTCCATCGCCTGATCTGAGGCACTCGTCTGAAAAGCTTGACCGCACCGGGTCGCTCGCGTTACGCGGGCGGCCCGGTGTGCTGGTTACAGACCATTTTTCCTGCCCTGTTTATGGGCTGTTTATAGGTGTTCACCTTTGGTATCTGCACGTTGCTGCAATGCGAAGAGTTGGGTCGTTACGGGTCCTACGTAACGTGATTACGTGGTTGACCGAACGCTTCGGGTTGCGGCCGTAGGGAGGGCGCAGGGCGTTCGGCCGGCACGTGCGAGGTCTGCGCGTGGGACCACCTACAGGCGGTTCCCAAGTCCGGTGCAATGAATGGTTGTGGCCCCATCGGGCCGCACGATGACGGGAGTCAGTTCGTGAACCGAACCATCAAGAACCGGGCCTTCAAGGCGCCGGCAGTCATCTCCGCCGTAGCTGTGGGAGCAGCAGCCTCGGCGATCGCCTTCACCGTCCCGGCCGGGGCCGCGGACAGTCCGGCACCGCTGCGCGGCGCGGAGGCCTCGACCGCAATCGAGGGTGAGTACATCGTCGTGATGGAGAAGCAGGGCCGCAGCGACGTGGCCAAGTCCGAGGCCAAGTCGGTGCGCAGCGACGCCCGCGACGCCGGTGGAGACGTACGGGAGGTCTTCAACACGGCGTTCAACGGCTTCTCGGCCTCGCTCGACAAGGACGCGCTCGAAGAGGTCCGCTCCAACCCGGACGTCGCCTACGTGCAGGCCAACCACCGCTACACCACCCAGGGCGACCAGGCGGACCCGACCTGGGGCCTGGACCGGGTCGACCAGGCCGCGCTGCCGCTCGACAAGAACTACCACTATGAGCAGACCGGTGCGGGCGTGACCGCCTACATCATCGACACCGGCGTCGCGACCGACCACTCGGAGTTCAGCGGCCGCATCGGTGAGGGCTTCGACGCCGTCGACGGCGACACCGACCCGACCGACGGCAACGGCCACGGCACCCACGTCGCCGGCACCGTCGCGGGCACCACCTACGGTCTGGCCAAGGAGGCCACGATCGTTCCGGTCCGCGTCCTCGACGACCAGGGCTCCGGCACCACCGAGGGTGTCGTCGCGGGCATCGAGTGGGTCACCGAGAACCACACCGACGGCCCGGCCGTCGCCAACATGTCGCTCGGTGGCGGCAACGACGCCGCTCTCGACGCGGCCGTCCAGGCCTCGATCGCCGACGGCGTGACCTACGCCGTCGCGGCCGGCAACGAGAGCTCCGACGCCTGCGGCTCCTCGCCGGCAGCCGTTCCGGAGGCGATCACCGTCGGTGCCACCGACGACGCCGATGCAGCCGCGGACTTCTCCAACACCGGTGAGTGCCTCGACATCTTCGCCCCCGGCGTCGACATCACCTCGGCCTGGAACGACGGCTCGACCAACACCATCTCCGGTACGTCGATGGCGACTCCCCACGTCGCCGGTGCCGCCGCGCTCTTCCTCGAGGCGAACCCCTCGGCCACCCCGGCCGACGTCGCCACGGGCCTGACCGGCGCCGGCGTCCCTGACGTGGTCACCAACCCGGGCACCGGTTCCCCGAACCTGCTGCTCACCACGCTGTTCTGAGCTGAAGCTCTGACCTGAGGTTGTTGGGGCCGTCCGGGAGGGGCGGCCCCAACGCCTATTTCTCGCTCCGCTACGACGGCTTGGTCCACGCGATGGTGTGCCGGAAGCCGAGGCGGCGCCGGATCGAGGCGCCGGGCATGACGTCGAGGACGATCTCTCGCAGCTCGTCGAACGGCATCGTCGGATCCTTGATCGGGACCGGGGTAACGGGTACGCCGTCGGCCGATGGCCACGGATGCTTGACGTAGCCGATCACCGGGTTCGTCACCGCGGAGGCGAGGTCCCACAGATGGTCCGTCGCACTGCGCGGCGGTGCGAGGCCGACCGCCAGGAACCGCCCACCCGGCTCCAGGAGGTGCCGCACATCGGCGAGAGCGGCGGCGACGTCGAGATGGTGCAGGACGGCGACCATCGTGACCAGGTCGATCGGGCCGGTGGCCTCGGCCCAGGAGCGACCGTCGATGGTCACGTTGGCGAGACCCGCGCAGCGGGCGGTGGTGTGTCGCCGCATCTCCTCGTCGCGATCGTTCCCGCGGACCGCCGCGAACCGCGACGACAGCGCGGCCACGAGCTCGCCGCGCCCGCAGCCGACATCCAGAGCGCCGCGACGCCGTGCTGGCAGGTTCGCCAGGATCCAGCTGTGGAAGTGGTCGTTGTGGCTCCACGGGTGCCGCGCATTGAGCCTGGCCATCGCCGTCGCCACGGTCCCTCCGGCGAACTCTCCCGCCCACGTACGCAAAGCCATGCCCGGCATTCTGTCCTCGCGGCGCCAGGTTTGGTAGGGGAGTCAGGGGGCGGCGTACGCTTGGGGTTGATCGTTCCCGAGCTTTGAGGTGCCCATCGTGACCGTCGCCCAGAGCGACCTCGTTCCTGAGTCTGTCTTCCCTCGGCTGGAGCCGCGCCTGGCGCTGGTGTCCAAGCCGATCCAGTACGTCGGTGGGGAGCTCAACTCGACCGTCAAGAAGTGGGACGAGGTCGAGGTGCGGTGGGCGCTGATGTACCCCGACGCCTACGAGGTCGGCCTGCCCAACCAGGGTGTCCAGATCCTCTACGAGGTGCTCAACGAGCGTGACTGGATCGCCGCCGAGCGCACCTACGCCGTGTGGCCGGACCTCGAGAAGATCATGCGCGAGGGTGACGAGCAGGGGCCGATCCCGCAGTTCACCGTCGACGCCCATCGTCCGGTGAAGGCGTTCGACGTGTTCGGGCTGTCGTTCTCGACCGAGCTCGGCTACACCAACATGCTCAACGCGCTCGACCTCGCCGGGATCCCGCTGCACGCGGTCGACCGTGGCGACGACGACCCGGTGGTGCTCGCCGGCGGCCACGCCGCGTTCAACCCCGAGCCGATCGCCGACTTCCTCGACGCTGCCGTGCTCGGCGACGGCGAGGAGGTCGTGCTCAAGATCTCCGAGGTCGTTCGCGAGTGGAAGCAGGACGGTCGTCCCGGCGGCCGCGACGAGCTGCTGCGGCGACTGGCCGTCTCCGGAGCCGTCTACGTCCCGAAGTTCTACGACGTGAACTACGCCGCCGACGGCCAGATCGAGGCCGTGGTCCCCAACCGCCCCGACATCCCGTGGCGGGTGCGCAAGCACACGCTGATGGACCTCGACGCCTGGCCCTACCCGCGGAATCCCTTGGTGCCCTTGGCCGAGACCGTTCATGAGCGGTTCTCGGTGGAGATCTTCCGCGGCTGCACCCGCGGCTGCCGCTTCTGCCAGGCCGGGATGATCACCCGCCCGGTGCGCGAGCGGTCGATCACCACCATCGGCGACATGGTCGAGAACGGGATCCGGAAGTCCGGTTTCGAGGAGGTCGGTCTGCTCTCGCTGAGCTCGGCGGACCACACCGAGATCGGTGACGTCGCGACCGGTCTGGCCGACCGCTACGAGGGCACCAACGTGTCGCTCTCGCTGCCCTCGACCCGCGTCGACGCCTTCAACATCACCCTGGCCAACGAGTTCTCCCGCAACGGCCGTCGCTCCGGTCTGACCTTCGCTCCCGAGGGTGGCTCCGAGCGGATGCGCAAGGTGATCAACAAGATGGTCACCGAGGAGGACCTGATCCGCACCGTTGGTGCCGCCTACTCCCACGGCTGGCGCCAGGTGAAGCTCTACTTCATGTGCGGCCTCCCGACCGAGACCGACGAGGACGTCCTCCAGATCGCCGAGCTCGCCAAGAAGGTCATCGCCAAGGGCCGCGAGGTCTCGGGCCGCAACGACATCCGCTGCACCGTCTCGATCGGTGGCTTCGTACCCAAGCCCCACACCCCGTTCCAATGGGCCTCCCAGCTCGATCACGAGACCACCGACGAGCGGCTGCAGAAGCTGCGCGACGTGGTCCGCGCCGACAAGAAGTTCGGCCGCGCGATCGGGTTCCGCTACCACGATGGCAAGCCCGGCATCGTCGAGGGCCTGCTGTCTCGCGGCGACCGTCGCGTCGGCCGAATCATCGAGCACGTCTGGCGCGACGGCGGCCGCTTCGACGGCTGGAGCGAGCACTTCTCCTACGACCGCTGGATGACCGCCGCCGAGACCGGTCTCGCCGACACCGGCGTCGACCTCGACTGGTACACCACCCGCGAGCGTGAGTACGACGAGATCCTCCCCTGGGACCACCTCGACTCCGGTCTCGACAAGGACTGGCTCTGGGCCGACTGGGAAGACGCCCTCGCCGTCGCC
>JALZDD010000093.1 GCA_030862715.1 Actinomycetota bacterium
GACATCTCGCAGAGCACCGAGTGGCACGAGACCGAGAAGTTCCTCAAGGTCGCCTTCCCGCTCGACGTCAAGGCAGAGCAGACGCTCGCCGAGACCCAGTTCGGCTACCACCGCCGCCCGACCCACACCAACACCTCCTGGGAGGCGGCGAAGTTCGAGACCTCGATGCACCGCTGGGTGCTGGCCGAGGAGCCCGGCTTCGGGGTCGCGCTGGTCAACGACTCGACGTACGGCTTCGACGTCACCCGGCCGACCGCGATGACGACCGAGGTACGGCTCTCGCTCCTGCGCGCGCCGCGCTTCCCCGACCCGGAGACCGACCAGGGCGTGCAGACCCACCGTTACGGACTGGTCATCGGTGCCGACGTCGCGGCTGCGACCGAGGCGGGGGCCGTGCTCAACACGCTTCCTCGCCATGTCACCGGAGCTCAGGCGGTCGAGCCGCTGGTGACCGTCTCCGGCGAGGGTCTGGTGATCTCGAGCGTGAAGCTCGCCGCCGACCGCTCCGGCGACCTGGTCGTGCGTGTCTACGAGTCCACCGGCGCACGTACGCAGGGGGAGCTGCGCGTCGGAGAGAGCTTCGGGCGGGTCGAAGAGATCTCGCTCGTGGAGGACCCGATCGCGGAGGTGAGCGCTGACGGCGGTGTCGTCGCGCTCAGTCTCGGTGCCTTCGAGGTCCGCACCCTGAGGTTCCACCGCAACTAAAGGAGATCAGTCATGTCAGTTCCCCACATCTCACGCAGACGCATGCTGCTCGGCGCCGGAGCGGCCGCCATCGGTGCGACCAGCGCGGCCACCGGCCTCGGCCTGGCCACGTCTGCGAACGCGGCGCGCCCGCTCGCGTCGCCGACGCTGATGACCGGCTATGTCGAGGTCAACAACTACAGCGTCGGCAACGTCGCCAAGTACGAGCTCGCCGGAGGCGGCAACGTCTTCGACATCGGCCTGATCTTCGCCGCCAACATCAACTACGACGGCCAGCGGGCCTACCTCTACAACAACCCGCAGGTGCAGGCGCAGCTCGACGCCGCGGACGTGCACATCCGCCCGGCCCAGGCCAAGGGCATCAAGATCCTGCTCTCGGTGCTCGGCAACCACCAGGGTGCCGGGTTCGCCAACTTCCCCGACCGCGCCGCCGCCGAGGCGTTCGCCGACCAGCTCGCCGACGTGGTGAACCGCTACGGCCTCGACGGCATCGACTTCGACGACGAGTGGTCCAACTACGGCGCCAACGGCACCGGCCAGCCCAACGACTTCTCCTTCGTCTATCTGCTCCAGGCGCTGCGCTCGCGGATTCCCGACAAGCTGATCACGCTCTACTTCATCGGCCCCACCTCCGAGCGGCTCTCCTACGGCGGGATCAACGCCGGTGACCTCCTCGACTACGCCTGGAACCCCTACTACGGCACCTGGGGCGTCCCCGACGTACCCGGCCTCGGCAAGCCTTCGCTGGCGCCCGCGGCCATCAACATCCAGGGCACCTCCTCCTCGACCGCCGCCAGCCTGGCCTCCCGCACCGTCTCCCAGGGCTACGGCGTCTTCAACACCTACAACCTCGGCTCCGCCGACGCGAGCGCCTACCTCTCCACCATCACCCGCAACCTGTACGGCAAAGCGACCGTCTACACCGGCTGAGCAGCAGCCGGCCGCGAGCCCTGCGTCCGCCCACGGTGGGCGGGCGCAGGGGCCCGGGTTTCTAGTCCGCGGCCAACGGTGTCACCGTGATCCGATCGAGATTCGGCGCCCAGGGTGACCGGAGACCGAGGTCCGGATAGCGGTCGGAGACGTAGGTGTCGCCGTTCCAGTCCGGCAGCTCCTCGGAGCGGAAGGACAGCGTGTTCTCGCCTGCCTCCAGCTCCGCGTAGAACGTCAACGTCCAGAAGCCGTTGTCATGGAAGCTGTGCGGGAACCAGACCCGCCGGGAGTCGCCTCCGTTGACGCTGACGTCTGCGTGCCGGGCCAGCGGGTCCGGGTTGTAGTGCGACGCCGGCGACTGCTCACCGTTGGAGTAACGCACCGTGATCGCGTACGTCCCGGCCCGAGGTGCCGCGGTGGTCAGTGTCAGCGCGTTGCCGTTGCCCGGGTCGCCACCGACGCCGGTGACCGCCTTGCCGCCGTCGGCGAGCGGGTAGGACGCGACCTTCGCCGAGCCCTCGAGAGCCCCGTCCTCGGCCTGGGTGGTCACCGACGTCAGCGCTCCCGCCGAGGGGCCGACGCGAAGGCGGTCGACGAGCAGCCCACCATGCTCCGCGGTCAGGGTGATCTTGTTGATGCCTCCTGAGAGGAAGACGTCGCGCGACACCGACCGAGGGATCACGCCGAGACGCTGCCCGTTCAGGGCGAGGCCGACCCGCCCGGACCCGACCGTGTCGAACCGGAGTCGATGCTCACCGTCGTCGGGGGAGTAGACCCAGAACGTCGCGGTGCCGCGGGTGAGGTTCACGGCACCGGAGCCGGACACCCTGGTCTTCGAGTAGTCGGTCCGGGCGCCGTCGCTGAGCGTCGCGTCCTCGCCCTCGTAGGTGCGTTGCGCCGCGGCCGGGTTGGCGAGGGAGAGGTCGATCTTGTCGATGATCGCGTCGCCTCGGGTGCGCTTGGTGCCGTCGAGGCTCCGGGCGGCGATCGAGATCGTGTGCTTCCCGGCGGTCAGGTCGACCGTCGTGTCGGCGTGGTCCCACACCACCCACTTGTAACCGAGCGGCAGGTGGACCTCCTGCTCCTGCTTGCCGTCGACCGTGATGAAGGCGTTGGTGGGACCCAGCTCCTTGACCAGGTTGTAGGTGTTCAGCGAGTTCGCGAAGATGCTCAGGTCGTAGGTCCCGTCCTTCGGCACGTCCACGGCGAAGTCGAGCTTCACGTTCGAGTCGGTGCGGATGCCGCCGACGTTGTAGGAGCCGGAGGTGTAGAAGCCGCCCAGGTTGGAGGGGCTGCCCTCCGGGCCGTTGCGGGAGTAACCCGAGCCCGAGTGCGCGGCGTCCTCGGCCTCGTACGTCGCTCGCCACTGCTGCGGGGGTACGGCCGCCGCGGTCGCGTTGGCGCCGGGAGTGACGATGATCTGGTAGGCGGACTCCGCCGACAGCGCCGGGACGCCATCCTTGCCGAACGAGAAGCCGACGCGGCCGTCATCGACCGGCAGGTTCATCTCGGCGACCTCGGCCGGTCCGCTGTTGTCGCCGAGCTGGCCGGACCAGCCGATCTCCTTGATGGCAACGTGCACGCTGGACCCGAACGTCTCCGGATCGACGCCGGCGAGGTCGACGTACGACTCGCCACCGGCACCGCCGATGATCGCCTCGGCCCGTCGCCGGTCACGGTCGAGGGTGGCGACGCCCTGCAGCGTGTAGCTCTCGTTCGGATGGGGCGGGGTCAGCTCGACCGTCTGGCCGGTCATCTGGCTGTAGGCGTTCAGGAGCCACCACTGACCGTTGGCTCTGTTGGCCTCGACGGCGGAGTC
>JALZDD010000129.1 GCA_030862715.1 Actinomycetota bacterium
CGCTCTACGACACCGACGCCAACGACCTCTCCGTGGTCGCCAAGACCCCGGCCGGCCGCGATCTCGTCGCCGAGTTCGTCGAGGCCGTACGCCGCCGGGGGCTGAAGGTCGGCCTCTACTTCTCCCATCTCGACTGGTCCCACCCGGACTACGCGACGGTGCGGCCGGACGTCCAGCATCCCGTCGTCCAGGACAACCCGTACGCCGTCCCGCGCCCGGGCGACGAGGAGCCCGAGCGCTGGGAGCGCTACCTGGAGTTCCACCGAGCCCAGATCCGGGAGGTGGTGACCCGCTACCGGCCGGATCTGCTCTGGTTCGACGGTGAGTGGGAGCGTGACGAGCGGCAGTGGCGGATGCGGGAGCTGCGTGCTGAGCTGCGCGAGCTCGCACCCGAGATGGTCGTCAACGGCCGGATGCTCGGCCACGGCGACTACGTGACCCCGGAACAGGGCGTTCCGATCGTGCCGCCGGACAGCCCGTGGGAGCTCTGCCTGACCATCAACGACTCCTGGGGCTGGCAGCCGCAGGACGACAACCACAAGTCACCGCGCCAGCTCGTGCGCACCTTCGTCGAGACCATCGGCGGTGGCGGCAACCTGCTGCTCGACGTCGGGCCGCGCGAGGACGGCACCATCACGCCCGAGCAGACCGAGCGGCTCGAGGCGCTGGGCGACTGGGTCTCCCGCCACTCCCCTGCGGTCCACGGCATCCGCCGCGGTCTTCCCCACGGTCACTTCTACGGCCCGACCGCCGTCTCGGCCGACGGCCGGACCCTGTTCCTCTACGTCCTCGACCGGCCCAACGACTACGTGGTGGTCCGCGGCCTGCGCAACCAGGTCCTCAAGGCGTACGTCCTCGGGACCGGCACCGAGCTCGACCATCAGCGCATCGGCGGGCTCCACGACGTCCCCGGCTGGGAGTACGTCTTCACCACCGACGACGACCTCGACCCGCTGTGCACCGTGATCGTCCTGGAGCTCGACGGCGAGGCCTCGGTCCACCGGGAGCACGACGCCCATTAGCCGTGATGCCCGGGGACCCGCCTTCGTCAGCGCTCCCCGACAGGGGCATGACTACAAGAGCCAGTGCCAAGGGACGACCCAGCCATCGCCAACGCACGCGAGGCGGCGTAGACCACCTGCGCGTTCGCGGGGAACGAACAGCAGCGCGAACGTCCAGGATCGTCGTCCATCACCCGGCCGCGGTGCCGGGCGGGCGCCGCCGGAACGCGGGAGTGGTCACCCCGATGACATGACCCCCGCGAAAACACGAGCAGGCAGTTGCAGCGCGAGCCGCGGCAGCCGGCACCGGGCGAAAGCAGCAAGACAGGAGCCGCCGACGATCCCGACGGCGAACGCGGAGATCAGCAGGCCTGCCGTACCGACCGACACGTCACGGTCGACAGCGATCGCGGGGACAGGCCCCGCGAGCATGAGCCCAGAGCAGAGAGGTCGCAGGGACACCTGTGGTCACCAGGACCGGCGGCCCAGAGAGCCCCGTGCTCACCCGCAAAAGGCGGACAGGTGCTCAGCCGTTCAGGGGGCTGGCGGTGTGACCGGCGTCCCCTGATCTGCCCGACTCGGGACTCGACTTCCCCGGGCCCGAAGGCAATCGCCACGACTTCGACTCATGTGCGTCTGGTGAAGCGGATGTCGCCGTTGGGGAGGCGTTCGTGGAGGTATGCGGGGTCGTGGGCGCGGTGGTGGTGATGACTGCAGAGCAGAGCGGCGTTGTCGAGGTCGGTCGCTCCGCCTTGGGCCCAGGCGAGCCAGTGGTGGGCCTCGGCCCAGGTGCCGGGGATGTCGCAGCCCTCGGCCTCACACGTCGCCGAGCGCAGCAGCAGCGCTCGGCGTTGGGCGGCGGTGAAGAAACGTTCCTTGCGGCCGAAGTCGAGAACCTCCGAGGCACCACCGAGGACCGCGGGGATGATGCCTGCGGTGCACGCCAGGCGCCGCGCCTCGGCCGCGGTGATCGGGCTGCCGCCGAGGATGGTGGCGATGCCGGCGTCCTTGCGGAGCTGGTCGATATCGATGGTGACGATCACCGTGGTCGCATCGCCGCCGTGGATCGGGAGCCGGGCCGGGTCGAGGGTCTCGAGCAGCTGGCACAACGCCCGGCCCAGGCGCCGGTCGTAGGGCAGGTACTCGCCGGTCTCGGTGCGGGTGCCGTCATCGCGCCGGGGTGAGGCGAAGGCCTCGAGGTTGGTGGCCAACCGGTCCGCGGCCGCATCCGGCACCACCGCCGAGATCCGGGTGGTGCCATCCCCGAGGCGGCGCATGGCCAGCCGGGTCTTCTTGCGGGCGTGGGCTTCCTCGGCAGCGAGGCGTCGGGCTTCTTCGGCCTCGGCGATCTCGGGGGCGATGAGATCGAGGATCCGGCGCCCGAGGCGGCGCAGCTGGGTGGGGTCGAACTGGGTCGCGTAGGCGACCAGCGCCTCTTCGGCCTTGACCCGGATCTCCGGATCGAGGCCGGCGGGGAGGTCATCGAGGGCGTCCACGATCACTGTGGCTTGGGCGGGGTTGCAGGCCCCACGGCGCATCGCGGCCGCGACCAGCGTGTAGGAACGGTCCAACGCCTCGGCGAGGCGTAGCTCGGCGCGCAGGGTCTCGGGGCGTTGGTGGGTGAGGTGATGCAACCACGCCGCCACATCCCGCGCCGCACTCTCGGCGGCGACGTCGTCAGCGGCGCCGAGCACCCGCAGTTCGAGCTCGGCCAGCTGGGCCTTGGCTCGGGCGATCTCGACCAGGGTGGTGGCCTTCTGGTCGGTGGCCATGAACGACGGGTTCGCCTCCGCGACCCCTTCGAGCGAGGTGGTGATCGCGACCACGGCCCCGAGCACGGGGTGTTGTGGCTGTTGCAGCGTGGTCATCACGGTCACCTCCCGACGTACGAACTCTCCACACCCGCTGGTGCGGGTGTGTTCTGGTTCGCTGGTCTCGGAGGCCCGGAGTACGGGCTATTACTTACCCTCGCAGCTCAGCGTTCACGCCCCTGGTTCCCCTGGATTACCCCACCCCCGTTCTCGCCCGGGCGGATAGGGCACGCCTCTTTCGAGGTGGTCGGCCTTCACGTTCACGCCTGCGCCGAGCCTACCACACAACCCAAAACCAATGAACCCAGTCAGGGACAGATATCCCAAACCCAACCCAGACCGCTGCTGGAAGCCCGCAAGACACCCAAATGGCACCCACCCCAGGCACCCTGGTTCTAAATCTCCCAACCCAGACAACGTATTGGCCCCACCCACGCTGGAACTCAAGCCACTCAGCCGCCCAGTGCAGCTCTGGCCATCACAAGCCGGTCGGCGCAGCGTACGGGCATGGTCTGCCAGTAGTAGGGAAACGTCATGACGGCGATGAAGAGAGCCCAGCCGCGACTGCGGAGCCAGGTCGCGTCCTCGATGTCCAGGATCCTGCGGAACTCCTCGCGGCCCGCGCCGTCGAGGAGCTCCCAGGCGCAGACCAGGTCGACGGTGGGGTCGCCGACGGAGAGCGCGCCGAAGTCGAGTACGGCGGTGAGGCGGCCGTCACGGGCGAGGAGGTTCTCGGCGGACAGGTCGCCGTGGAGCCAGCGCGGCTCGGTCTGCGCCAGGGGCAGGGTCATCACCTCGTCCCAGACGGTCTCGACCGCGTCCAGGTCCAGCTCGAGATCAGCGAGCTCGCGACACTCACGCACGCGCGACCGGAAGTCGGCGTCGAAGCCGGCGATCGGTTCACCGCGATACCAGCGCAGCTCGGGGTCATCGAGCGCCTCCAAAGGCACCTCGGTCCGGCGGAGCCCGGTCACGACCCCGGCCAGATCCGCGGCGGTGATCTCACCCGCGCCCGGGGCCGGCTTCTCTCCGTCGAGCCAGCGCACGACGCTCCAGCGTTCGGGGTAGCCGAAACCCGGTTCGCCGACCGCCATCACCTCGGGCGTGGCCACCGCGAGG
>JALZDD010000135.1 GCA_030862715.1 Actinomycetota bacterium
CGCCACTCCCGCCCGAGGGCTACGCCTGGCTTCGAGACCAGCTCCCGGGGGCGCAGATCAACGTCGGCAGCGGTGGCACCGACGTCTGCTCCGGCATCGTGCAGAACAACCCGCTGCTCCCGGTCTACGCCGGTGAGGTCTCCGGCCGCTGCCTCGGCGTCGACGCCCACGCCTATGACGAGTCCGGCCGCCCGGTCATCGGTGAGCTCGGCGAGCTCGTCATCACCTCGCCGATGCCCTCGATGCCGGTCGGCTTCTGGGGCGACGACGACGGGTCCCGTTATCGGAGCGCCTACTTCGACCACTATCCCGGCGTGTGGCGCCACGGCGACTGGATCCTCTTCCGCGACAACGGCAGCTGCCACGTCGCCGGCCGCTCCGACGCGACCCTCAACCGGGGCGGCGTACGCCTCGGTACCGCCGAGTTCTACCGCGTCGCCGAGGAGGTGGACGGTGTCGCCGACTCGCTGGTCGTCCACCTCGAGGACCCTGACGGAGGCAACGGCGAGCTGCTGCTCTTCGTGGTCACCGACGAGGGCACCCGCCTCGATGACCCGCTCCGGGCCCGACTGGTCCGGGCGCTGCGGTCGGCGCTCTCCCCGCGGCACATCCCCGACCAGGTGATCGAGGTGCCCGCGGTGCCGCGCAACCTCACCGGCAAGAAGCTCGAACTGCCGGCCAAGCGCATCCTGCAGGGCGTACGTCCTGAGGACGTGGCCAGCCGGGACGCGCTCGCCGACCCGGCGTCCCTCGACCCGTTCGTCGCGCTGGCGACCTCGGGCGCACTGAGCAGGAGGACCGCATGAGAACCGGTGAGGACGTTCGTACGCTCGGGGTCGTCGGCACCGGCGCGATCGGGGTCAGCTGGGTGGTGCTCGGGCTCGAGCACGGGCTCGACGTGATCGCCTGGGACCCGGCCGAGGGCGCCGAGGAGCGGCTGCGGGCGCAGATCCCCGAGGGCTCGCTGCGGTTCGCGGAGAGCCTCGAGGAGGTCGGCGCGGCCGCCGACCTGGTGCTCGAGAGCGGACCCGAGCGGCTGGAGGTCAAGCGCGAGATCTTCGCCGCGCTCGACGCCGCCGCAGCGGGCGACGTACTGCTGACCAGCAGCTCCTCGGGCCTGATGCCGAGCACGTTCCAGGATGCTTGCACGCACCACCCGGAGCGGGTGCTCGTGGCGCACCCGTTCAACCCGCCGCACCTGGTGCCGCTGGTCGAGGTCGTGGGCGGATCGGCGACGTCGGCTGAGGCGGTCGAGGCGGCCCTGGAAACGATGCGCCACTTGGGGAAACGTCCCATCCACATCCGCCGCGAGGTGCCCGGGCACGTGGCGAACCGGCTCCAGGCGGCGCTGTGGCGTGAGGCGTACCACCTCGTCGACCAGGGCATCGTCTCGGTCGCCGACATCGACACCGCGATCGCCGACGGTCCCGGGCTGCGCTGGTCCCTGCTCGGCCCCTTCGTGACCCAGCACCTCTCCGGCGGCCCGGGCGGGCTCGGGCACGTGCTCGAGCATCTCGGCCCGCCGATGGTCGAATGGTGGGACGACCTCGGTCACCCGAAGCTCACCGCCGGGCTGGTCGAGAAGCTGGTCGACGGGGTCGACGAGGAGCTCGACGGCACCTCTGCCGAGGATCTCGTCGCGCGCCGCGACCAGGCGCTGCGGCGACTGCTGGAGATCAAGACCGACCTCGGGCTCGGCTGAGCCCACGAGACGAACGAGGATCGACATGTTGGACAGCGGCATCGGTTCGTGGCCCGCCCGCCGGGCCCGGATGACCCCTGGCGCCCGGGCGTTCGTGCAGGACGACGCGGTGGTGACGTACGCCGAGGTCGACCGTCTCGTCGAGGCGGTCGCCCACGGGCTGCGCGCCCGCGGCGTCGCGGCCGGGGACCGGGTCGCCTTCCTCGGCCTGAACTCGATCGAGCTCGCGGTCACGCTCTTCGCGACCGCCCGGCTGGGCGCGGTCTTCCTGCCGCTCAACACCCGGCTGGCACCGCCCGAGCTGGCCTGGATCCTCACCGACGCCGAGCCCGCGCTGCTGATCCACGCCGACGACTTCGACGAGGCGGTCTCCTCAGGGGCGGTCGCGACTCTCGGGCTGCCGAACCATCGGTTCACCGCCGCCGACGGCCGCGGGCTGGACACCCTCGCCGTGCCGTCGAAGGAGCGGATCGACGTCGAGGTCGGGCTGGACGACGTCTTCATGATCCAGTACACCTCCGGCACCAGCGGCCGCCCGAAGGGCGTGATGTTGACGCACGGAAACATCGCCTGGAACGCCTTCAACCTGCTCGTCGACGTCGACGTCCGCTCCGACGAGATCGCCCTGGTCACCGCCCCGCTGTTCCACACCGCCGCGCTCAACCAGGTGCTGCTCCCGACCTTCCTCAAGGGCGGTACGTCCCTCATAGCGGCCCGCTTCGACCCGGCAGTCGCCATCGCCACCATCGAGCGGGAGCGGGTCACCCTGCTCTTCGGCGTCACCTCGATGTATCAGGCCCTCGCCCAGGAGCCGACCTGGGCGACCGCCGACCTCGACAGCCTCCGCTCGGCCCTGAGCGGCGGTGCGCCGATCCCGCGCACGCTGCTCGACACCTGGCAGAGCCGTGGCCTGCACATCATCCAGGGCTATGGCCTGACCGAGGCCTCCCCTGGGACGACCATGCTGCGCGCCGGCGACGGCCTCGACAAGCTCGGCTCGGCCGGCACCCCCTGCTTCTTCACCGACGTACGCGTCGTGGCGCCCGGCAACGAGGAGGCGGCTCCCGGCCAGGCCGGTGAGGTGCACGTCAGTGGTCCCAACGTGACTCCCGGCTACTGGCACAACGGAGCGGCGACGGAGGCTGCCTTCGACGGGCCCTGGCTGCGTACGGGTGATGTCGCGATGCTCGACGACGACGGCTTCCTCTATGTGGTCGACCGGGTGAAGGACATGTTCATCAGTGGCGGCGAGAACGTCTACCCGGCCGAGGTCGAGCAGGCGCTCTACACCCATCCCGGCGTGGCCGAGGCCGCCGTCATCGGCGTCCCCGACGAGCGCTGGGGCGAGGTCGGCCGCGCCGTCGTCGTACGCCGCCCCGACTCCGCCCTCACCGAGTCCGAACTGCTCGAACACCTCGACGGACGGCTCGCCCGCTACAAGATCCCCAAGGCCGTCGTCTTCGTCGACGAGATCCCGCACAACGCCTCCGGGAAGCTGCTGAAGTCCCGGGTCCGCGAGCTGTACGGCACCCCGAAAGGACCGTGACCATGGGTTACCAGCCCCGCATCGACACCGGCTCGATCCGAGCCCTCGACATGCACACCCACGTCGAGGCCGACCATCACGGTCACTTCTCGCTCGAC
>JALZDD010000154.1 GCA_030862715.1 Actinomycetota bacterium
GCCCGGATGATGACGGCGTACGCCCCCACCCGCTGCACCTTCGGAAGCTTGCGTCGCCGCCCACTGCGGCCCCGATTCCGCGTCGCCATCAGCTGAACGGGGGTCGGGAGTCGAGAGCCAGCGAGCGGCGACCGGCCCAGCGCCACACCTTGGCGGCCCGGTCGCGGTCGTCGTCGGTGACCAGGTTGCCCATCCACCGCAGGGCGAGCGTCATCAGCCAGTCGGAGCGCATTCCCGCAGGTCCGAGGGTGGACACCAGGCGCGGACGGGTCGCGATCCCGGCCAGACGGCGGGCGATGGAGAACGCCTCGCCGTAGTGCTCCCGCAGGGTCGCCGGCCAGGCGGTGGCCAGGTCCTCACCCGCGATCAGCGCGTCGGCGACCATCCGTCCGGTCTCCAGGCCGTAGTCGATCCCCTCACCGTTGAGCGGGTTCACACACCCGGCGGCATCGCCGATCAGCGCCCAGTTGGCGCCGGCGACACCGGAGACCGCACCACCCATCGGCAGCAGCGCGGACTTCTCCGCCCGCAGCTCGCCGGTGAGCCCGAACTGTTCGCGGCACTGCTCGGTGTAGTGCCTCATCAGCGGCTTGATCGCGACGTCCGCGGGCCGCTTAGAGGTGGCCAGCGCACCCGCGCCGATGTTCACCTCGCCCGATCCCAGCGGGAAGATCCAGCCGTATCCCGGCAGCGCCTCACCGGACTCGTCGCGCAGCTCGAGGTGGGAGGAGATCCATTCGTCGTCGGCCTGGTCGGAGGTGATGTAGGCCCGCCCGGCGACGCCGTAGACGGTGTCGCGGTGCCACTCCCGCCCCAGCACCTTGCCGAGCGGCGAGCGCACGCCGTCGGCGACCACGACGGACTGGCAGGCAACCTCGTGGCCACCCTCAAAGACGACGGCGGCGATCCGCTCGCCGTCCCATCGCACGTCCACTGCGCGGACGCCGTCGACCGCGGTCGCACCGGACTTGATCGCCACCGTGCGGAGGTGATCGTCGAGCTCGGTCCGCGGCACCGCTGAGCCCCACGACGGCAACGTCCCGCCGGGCCACGGCAGGTGCAGCGTCTGCCCGAAGCCGTGCGCCCGCAGGCCCTTGGAGACAGGGTGCGCACGCAGCCAGTCCTCCAGCCCGAGCCGGACCAGCTCGTGGGTCGCCCGCGGGGTCAGCCCGTCACCGCAGGTCTTGTCGCGCGGGAAGACGGCCGCGTCGGTCAGCAGGACATCGACCCCGGCGCGCGCCAGCCAGGCCGCCGCGGCCGAGCCCGCAGGCCCTGCCCCCACGACGAGCACGTCAGCTGACTGCGGAAGGGACGACGTCATGCGCATATCTTCCCAGAACCGGCCAGCGGCCCGCGAAAGAACCCTCACCTCCGGCCGAAGCGGGCCTCTGCTAGGTTATTGCAAGTTCTTCGCAATAGTTCCGGAGCAGTCTCGGAAGGCCCCCACGTGCACGACCCTCTCGGCGTACGTCGCCGCCGCCGGCGCGCCGTCATCTGGCTCCTGGGCCTGCTCGCAGCCGCCGCCTTGACGGTCGTCGTGGCGGTCGGGCTGGGTGCTGCGTACGTCTCTCCGGGGACGGTCGCCGAGATCCTCGGCCACCACCTCCTCGGCCTGCCCGAGGCCGGCTGGAAGGCCACCGAGGAGGCGATCGTGTGGAAGGTACGCCTCCCCCGCGTGCTCCTCGGCGCCCTGGTCGGCGCCGGCCTGGCCATCACCGGCATGGCGCTGCAGGCGATGGTCCGCAACATGCTCGCCGACCCCTACCTGCTCGGGATCAACTCCGGCGCCTCGAGTGGCGCCGCGGCGGCGATCCTCTTCGGCGCGGGCACCGGCCTGGGAGCGTACGCCCTGCCCGGCTCCGCCTTCCTCGGCGCCCTCGCGGCCTCGTTCCTGGTGTTCGCCCTCGCCCGCAGCGGCGGCCGGGTCACCTCGCTGCGACTGCTGCTCTCCGGTGTCGCGGTCGGCTACCTGCTCTACGGCCTGACCAGCTTCCTGATCTTCGCCTCGGGCTCGGCCGAGGGCGCGCGGTCGGTGATGTTCTGGCTGCTCGGCTCGCTCGGCCTGGCCCAGTGGGACGGCCTGCTCGCGGTGGTGGCCGTCGCCGTGCTCGCGACCACCGTCCTGCTGACCCTGTCCGGACGCGGCCTCGACGCGCTCGCGATCGGCGACGAGACCGCCCACACCCTCGGCATCTCCCCCGACCGCTTCCGCACCCTGCTGCTGGTCCTCGTGGCGCTGACCGTGGGCGTGGTCGTGTCGGCCGCGGGCAGCATCGGCTTCGTCGGCCTGGTCGTGCCGCACCTGGCCCGGCGGGCCGTCGGCTCCGCCCACGCCGTGGCGGTCCCGGCCGCCGCCCTCATGGGCGCGATCCTGCTGGTCTGGGCCGACGTGCTCGCCCGCGTGCTCCTCCAGCCCCAGGAGATCCCGATCGGTATCGTCACCGCGCTCCTGGGCGCCCCGTTCCTCATCGTTCTCATCCGGCGCTTCTCGGCGCGCGACGTCTGACCATCAAGGAGCCGAAATGATCCGCCCCATGCTCGCCACCGCCGCCCTCGTGCTGGCCACGACCACCGCGTGCGGCGCCGACGCCGCCGGCGAAGAGGCCACCGCGGACGGCTTCCCGGCCACCATCGAGAACTGCGGCGCCGAGGTCACCTTCGACGCACCCCCGGAGCGGGTCGTGATGCTGAAGAGCTCCGCGGTGCCCTATCTGCACGCGCTCGGCGTGATGGACCAGGTCGTGGCCAGGGCCGGCGAGTATCCCGCCGACTACTACGACGCCGAGACCCAGGCCGAGCTCGACGACATCCCGCTGCTCACCGACGAGATGGACACCAGCGGTCATCTGCAGATCTCCAAGGAGATCGTGATCGCCGAGGAGCCCGACCTGGTCCTCGGCGAGGTCGACAACCTCTCGCGCGACACCCTCGACGCCGTCGACATCGACCTCCTCGAGGAGCCGGCGATGTGCCCTGAGGGCGTCGACGGCCCCGGCTTCGACGATGTCTACAGCCAGCTGGAGGCCTACGGCAAGGTCTTCGACCGCGAGGACGAAGCCGCCAAGGCTGTCGCTGACCTGCGCAAACGCGTCACGGAGCTGGAGAAGGCGAAGGTCGGCGAGGGACGTACGGCGGCGGTGCTCTACCCCACCGTCGGCGGTGGCGTGACCTATGCCTACGGCACCAGGTCGATGGCCCACCCGCAGCTGGAGGCGGCCGGGTTCGAGGACGTCTTCGCCGACGTCGACGAGCGCGTCTTCGAGGTCTCGACCGAGGATCTCCTCGAGCGCGACCCCGACGTGATCATCCTGCTCCACAACGCCGGCGACCCGAAGGCGGTCGAGGAGTCGATCACCCAGCTCGCCGGCGCCGAGGACCTCACTGCGGTCAAGAACGGCGACGTGATGGCGCAGCTGTTCAACTTCACCGAGCCGCCCTCCGCCCTCTCCGTCGACGGCCTCGAGCGGATCATCGACAGGTTCGGCCGGTGATCGAGGCAGCTGGCCTGTCCTGGACGTACGGCACCACGACCATCCTCGAGGACGTCGATGTCGCCTCCCACGAGGGCCGGGTGCTGGGCCTGATCGGCCCGAACGGGAGCGGCAAGACGACCCTACTCCGGCTGCTCTACGGCGCACTCCGGGGCAGCGGCACCGTCGAGATCGACGGCGACCGGGTCGCCGGGCTCCCCGCCAAGCAGGTCGCCCGGCGCCTGGCCGTGGTCGTCCAGGAGTCCGGCACCGACACCACGTTGACCGCCGGCGAGATGGTCCTGCTGGGACGTACGCCGCACCTGTCCGCCTTCGCCAGGGCCGGCGAGCACGACCTGGCGGTCGCGGCGGAGTGTCTGGAGCGGGTCGGCGGGACCCACCTCGGTCCGCGCTCGTTCGCCGCCCTCTCCGGGGGCGAGCGGCAGCGGGTACTCATCGCCCGTGCGCTCGCCCAGGAGGCGACCCACCTGCTCCTCGACGAGCCGACCAACCACCTCGACATCCGCTATCAGCACGAGATCCTCTCGCTGGTTCGCAAGCTCGGGACGACGGCGATCGTCGTGCTCCACGACCTCAACCTGGCGGCCCGCTACTGCGACGATCTGGTGCTGCTCGACCGGCGCGGCGTCGCCGCGCGCGGCACCGTCGATGAGGTGCTCCGTCCCGAGATCCTGGAGCCGGTCTACGACATCGGCATCGAGCGGCTCGAGCTGCGCGAGGAGATCCACCTCCTCTTCCGCCCGTCCACCTGAACCAGTCCTCAGACCTCGGGGTCGGCCTCGACCCTGGTCTCCGGCGCGGTCTCGTCGTCCGGGTCGACGCCGGGAAGATGCGCCTCCCAGAGCTCGACGTCCATCACGTAGAGCCGTAGCGACGCCTCGCCTCGCAGCTGCTCGGGCTTGAACGCCCGAGCCGTCCCGACCAGCCGATGGAACGCCACCGCGCAGCGCTTCTCGAGCTCGAAGTCGGGCACCTGCCGAGCCATCCCGGTGACGTACGCAGCGCTCGCCCCGTACCCCGGCAGCACCGAGGAGTCGAAGATGACCCCGGCCACGCGTGGGTCGCGGATGAGGTTGCGGGAGTGCTGCGCATCGGGCGCCGAGACCCAGTAGAGGTCTCGGTAGCCGTCGTGGGAGAAGTAGACCGGCGACGTACGCGGCCGGCCGTCGGGATCCGACGTCGCCAGCACCAGGTAGGCGACACCGTCGACGATCCCGCGGACGTGTCTGTCCAGATCAGCTGCCATACCCCAGAGGGTAAACGACTTTCTCAGTCGTGACCTGGGTATATGCGCGGCAGCTTGTAGCCGTGCTCGGCCAGCACCTCGCGCAGCACGTCCGGCCTGTCGGTGATCAGTCCGTCGACGCCGAGCCCGATCAGGTGCTCCATCGTGGCGACGTCGTCCACCGTCCACGGCACCACCGCGATCCCGCGCGCATGCGCCGCGTCGACCAGCTCCTGGGTCGTGAACGGCACGTAGCCCGGATCCGACACCGAGCCGCCCTGCGGATCGCCGTGGACCGGCGAGACCGCATCCGCGCCGAACGAGTCCGCGGCCGCGACGTACCTCTCCTGCAGCGACCCTTCGAAGTCGTCGATGTCGATACCGCCCAGCCACGGCGAGGCGCCCGGCCGTCCCTGCTGGAGGAACTGCTGCCCGTTGGTCAGCGCGACGATCGGCAGCCGCGGCTCGACTTCTCGGAACCGCTTCAGCGCACCCCAGTCGAAGCTCTGGACCGTTACCTGGTTGCGGATGTGCGCCCGCCTGATCTCGGCCAGCACGACGCGGACGAACTGCTCGCGCGGCGCGGTCTGCTCCGGCGCTCCAGCCTCGACCTTCGTCTCCACGTTCAGCTGGACCTGACCGGCGTGGTAGCTGTTGACCAGCGCAAACACCTCCGAGAGCAGCGGCATCCGCTCGCCCGGCGAGAGCACCTGGTCGGGGAACTGCGGCTGTCGCAGCGACCCACAGTCGATCGTCCGCACCTGCGCGAGCGTCAGGTCCTTGATGTAGGTCCGGTTCGGCACGTACGGGAACTCCGGGTCGCCGGGGAACGCCGGCGAGGTGTCGACGCACTTGGCCGGGTTCGGGTCCCGGTCGTGCGTTACGACCGCGTGCCCGTCCTCGGTGATCTGCACATCGAGCTCGAGGGTGCTCACGCCCAGCTGGAGCGCCCGCTCGAAGGCCGGCAGCGTGTTCTCGACCGTCAGCGCGATGCCGCCGCGGTGCGCCTGGAGGTCGAAGGTACGCGGATCGTTCCCGGCGTGCGCCGGGGTGATGGCGGAGCTCGCCAGGAGCGCCGCGGACACGAGGAGGCCTGCTCGGACACGTCTCATGCCCGACAGGATCCCGTAGGCGGATGGCCGCTAGTGGAACGCGTGATGAGACAGGAGCGACACGTTCTTGTCCGCACACCCGGTCGTCTCGTGACGGACGAACTGGGAGTCGTAGGAGTCGGGCACGTAGACCCGGAACCCGTCCACCTTGGCCGGCTCGCAGGCCGCGGCCGGATAGTTCTCGGCCGTCGACTCGGCGACCTCGCTCACCGCCACCTGCCCCGGCTTCATGATCACCGTGCGCCACTTGCCCTCACGCGCCGCCGGCGCGCCGATCTGGGTGCCGTCGCCACCCCCGACGTACGACAGCCCACCGAAGCCACCGAGAGCACACGCATGGTCGGAGACGTTGGTCAGCGTGATCTCGCCGAACCGCGATCCCGCGCCCGCGTCGGTCGCGCGGTAGCCGGCCTTCAGGTCGGCGTTGGTGCACTTCGGCGTCTCCGGATCCGCCGGCGCAGGGTCAGAGGGAGCAGAGGACTCAGTCCTCACCGGCGAACCCCCCGTGGCCGCCGGTGAGGACTGGGTCGGGGACGATGGTGCGCTGCTTGACTGGGTGGGATCCGCGGTCCCGGAGGCAGATGGTGACGAGTCGACCGCCCCGTCCTT
>JALZDD010000163.1 GCA_030862715.1 Actinomycetota bacterium
GCGGATCGTCGACCCGGGCGACCGTGCCCGGATCGCGCACGAGCTCGACCACGTCGGCACCGACGGCTGCCACGGCTGCGTGACCGACTGGCGCACGATCCAGATCAGCGGCGTACGCAACCCCGAGCTGTCGCGTCACGTCGGCCGCACCGTCGCCGAGATCGCCGAGGAGACCGGCCAGGTGGCCACGGACGTCTTCTTCGACCTGCTCGTCCGCGACCGGCTGGCCACGACGATCCTCCAGCACGTCGGCCACGAGGAGAACGTGCAGACGATCATGCGGCACCGCACCCACTGCGGCGGCAGCGACGCGATCCTCGTCGGCGACCGCCCGCACCCGCGCGCGTGGGGCACCTTCCCCCGCTACCTCGCCCGCTACGTACGCGAGCTCGGCGTGCTCGACCTGGTCGACTGCGTCCACCACCTCACCGGCCGCCCCGCGGCGAGGCTGCGGCTCCACGAGCGTGGCCTCGTCCGGGAGGGGTACGCCGCCGATCTGGTGCTCCTCGACCCCGACACCGTCCAGGACACCGCCACCTTCGAACAGCCGCGGCAGCAGGCGCGCGGCATCGACTGGGTGCTGGTCAACGGCACCGCCGTCATCGAGGACGGCCACCGCACCGACGCGCTGCCCGGACGGGCAGTGCGCCGCACCGACGAAGGAACCCGATGACCAACCCTGTGATCGAGACGCTCCGCGCCGACCAGGCGCTGGTCGTCGTACGCGCCTCCCGGCTCGAAGATCCCGTCGCCCTCTGCCACGCACTGGCCGCCGGGGGCATCCGGACCGTCGAGCTGACCTACACGACGCCAGGCCTCACCGACCTGATCTCGCGGGTCAGCGCCCAGGCAGACGACGCCGTCGTCATCGGCGCCGGGACAGTGCTGACCGCCGACCAGGCGCGCGCCGCGCTCGCGTCCGGCGCCCGGTTCCTGGTCACCCCGGGCCTGCCGCCGGAAGCGGCGGAGATCGTCGCCGAGGGTCACGCCGCGGGTGCGGCCGTCGTACTCGGTGCCCTGACCCCGACCGAGGTCCTCACCGCGACCGCGCTCGGCGCCGACGCGGTCAAGATCTTCCCGGCCCGGGCCGTCGGCCCGCGCTACTTCTCCGACCTACGGGGTCCGTTCCCCGAGGTCGCCCTGATCCCTTCCGGCGGAGTCGACGAAGACAACGCCGCGGAGTTCCTGCGGGCCGGCGCCATCGCCGTGACCGCCGGGACGTCGGTGGTTCAGCCCGCCGACGTCGACGAGGCCCGGTGGGGGCAGGTCACCACCAACGCCGCCCGGTTCCGTGCAGCTCTGCGCTGAGTCCATCCCCAACAATCCCCCACCCCTGACCCGACGGGAGAACCAACCATGCATTGGCTCCAGACAAGCACCACCGGCCTGCTGTTGCTCTGCGCCGCAGCGATCGCCGTGCTCCTCTTCTTGATCATCAAGGTGAAGCTCGAACCCTTCATCGCCCTCTTCATCAGCGGCATCGGCCTCGCCGTCGCGGCGGGCCTCTCCGTCGAGCAGATGGTGGGCACCGCCCTCGCCTCGAAGGAGTCGCTCATCGAGACCGGCTTCGGCGGCGTACTGGGCCACATCGCGCTCATCATCGGTCTCGGCACCGTGCTCGGGTCGCTCCTGGAGCGGTCCGGCGGTGCCGATGTCCTCGCCTCGAAGCTGATCGGCCTCTTCGGCGAGCGCGGCACCCCGGTCGCGATGGGCCTGGTCGGCCTGATCTTCGGCATCCCGGTCTTCTTCGACATCGGCATCTTCGTACTCGCGCCGCTGGTCTACGTCGCCGCTCACCGCGGCGGCAAGTCGCTCGTCCTCTACGCCCTCCCGGTCCTCGCCGGCCTGTCGATGACACACGCGTTCCTGCCGCCGCACCCGGGGCCCACAGCCCTGGGCGGTCTCCTCGGGGTCGACCTCGGCTGGCTGATCATCATGGGCCTGCTGTGCGGCCTTCCCGCGTTCGCCGCGGCCGGGATCCTCTTCCCGATGTGGATCGCCCCGCGCGTCCAGGTCTCGGTGCCCGAGGAGTTCCTGGTCGCGGAGACCGAGGCCGAGCAGGACAAGACGCCCACCACCCCGG
>JALZDD010000178.1 GCA_030862715.1 Actinomycetota bacterium
CGACGGCACGGTCATCGGCATGGCGGTCTGGTACGTCACCTTCTCCACCTGGACCGGCCGCAACGGCATCTGGCTCGAGGACCTCTTCGTCGACCCGGCGCACCGCGGCGCCGGCGCCGGCAAGGCCCTCCTCGTACGCCTCGCCGAGATCTGCATCGAGAACGACTGGCGCCGCCTCGAGTGGTGGGTGCTCACGTGGAACGAACCGTCGATCGCCTTCTACCGCTCCCTCGGCTCGGTCCCGCAGAACGAGTGGGAGGTCCACCGCATCGACGGCGCCGCGCTCAAGGAGCTCAGCGCCGCCGGCGGTAGCTGATCTCGGGCCCCGAACTCAGGCCCCGTACGCAGCGGCGAACCGCCGTGCCCACTCCCCGAAACCACGAGCCGGCCTGCCGAGCACCTCCTCGACATGCGGGCTGACCGCCTGCTCGTCGGAGGTCGGGTGCCCGAGGATGGCGAGCGTCCCCTCGACAACGGCCGGCGGCATGCTGGTCGCCTTCCCGGGGGCACCCATCTGCCGGCGCGCTTGCTCCGGGGTCAGCTCGACGAACTCGAGCGGACGCCCGATCGCCAAGGCGATCTCCTCGACCCGCTCCCGCGGCGTGGTCGCGGCAGGACCGGTGATCTCGTACGTCCGCCCCGAGTGACCGTCCTCGGTCAGAGCCACCGCGGCGACCTCGGCGATATCGAGGGGGTCGACGACGGGAAGCGCGACATCTCCGTACGGCGCATGGACGGCGTTCATCTCCTTGATCATCGGCACCCACGCGAGCGCGTTGCTCGCGAAGCCGCCGGGGTGCAGGATCGTCCACTCCATCGCCGAGCTCCGCACCGCCTCCTCGAGCTCGGCGAGCGGTGCGTGCGACGGCGTCCCCGGCCGGGTGCCGACTGCCTGCGAGGACAACAGCACCACGCGGCGTACGCCTGCCGCCTCGGCATGCTTCATCAGCGTCGGCCCGTCGACATGAGCGCCGGCGCCGCTGACGATCAGGAACAGCGCGTCGGCTCCGGTCAGGGCCGGGGCCAGGGTCGCGGCGTCGGCCAGGTCGGCCACCGCGGGGACGACCCCGGGCCGGGTCGGCAGGGGCGCCGACTTCGCACGCGAGACGGCGGTGACGGTGTGCCCGGCGTCGGCCAGCAGTTCGACGAGCGGTTGTCCGACATTCCCCGTCGCTCCGGTGATGACGATCATCGAGGTCTCCATTCATGGGTTGAACTGGATCTATTTGAAGCCAGCGTTCGGACCGACGTTAGATCCCTCGATACAGTGGGTTCCCCAAGGTAAGTATTGGAGCGATATGACCTGGCGTCCGAGCACTGACGAGCCGGTGGCGGCCTGTCCGATCACCCCGGCAGTAGAGCTGATCTTCAGCCGATGGACCACCCCGATCCTGTGGACGCTGCACGAGTTCGGGACCCAGCGCTTCGTGGAGCTGGAGCGCCGCCTCGGCACGATCTCTTCGAAGGTGCTGACCCAGCGCCTGCGCCAGCTCGAGCGCGACGGCCTCGTCGAGCGCCGCTATCACGCGGAGGTGCCACCCCGGGTGGAGTACGACATCACCGGTCTCGGCCGCAGCCTCCAGCCGGTCTTCGCCGCTGTCGGCAACTGGTCGGAGGCGAACATGCCTGCCGTGGAGACCGCGCGGCAGGCCTACACCGGCCCGCTACCCCGCTGAGGCCGGCTCCGGGGCAGCCCCCGGGCCGGGCAGCACATCGATGTCGTCGGCATGCATCGGCTCACCGCAGTGGGAGCACCGCAGATCGACCCGTCCGATCTCTCCGCATGCGTGATGCCGGTAGAGAACCGGCGGCCCGGCCTCGCCCGCGAGCCACTTGTCACCCCACCCGACCATCACCATCAGCACGTCGACGAGCTCGCGCCCCTTCTCTGTCAGCACGTACTCATAGCGCGGCCGGTTGTCGTACGCCCGCTTCTCCAGCACCCCGTGCTCGACCAGGTGCCCGAGCCGCTCGGTGAGCACCTTCCGCGAGATTCCGAGATCCGCCTGGATCTGGTCGAAGCGGTTCATGCCCACCCAGATGTCGCGCAGCACGAGAGGCGACCACGGCTCCCCGATCACATCGAGCGTCCGGGCGATCGAGCAGGCCATGTCGCCGAAGTTCGTACGTTGCATGCCCCGAATCTATCATTTGGGGTTCCCTGAGGGAACTCAGAGTGTTACGGTCGCAGAGTCTCTTCAGGAAACTCCGACTCTCAGGGAGCGATCATGAGCAAGGTCCTCGCAGCACTCTCGGTCTCCGTCGACGGCTTCATCACCGGACGGGATCCGGGCCCGGGCCGCGGCCTGGGGGACGGTGGCGTCCTCTTCGACTGGTACTTCGACGGCGACACCCCCAGCCAGGTCTTCGACGGCTTCAAGCTCTCTGAGCCGAGCGCCCGCGTCTTCGACGCCCTGGCCGCACGAGACGGGGTCAGCCTCGCCGGCCGCAACACCTACGACGACTCCGGTTGGGACAACGGCGGAGCCCCGCATCCCACCGCCCCGCTGGTCGTCCTCTCCCACCGTCCCGCCCCCGCGATCCACGACCGCCAGACCTTCGCCACCACCATCGAGGACGCGATCGCCCTCGCCAAGGAACAGGCAGGCGGCAAGGACGTCGGACTCATGGGCGGCGGAGTCGTGACCGAAGCACTGAGGGCCGGCCTCGTCGACGAGATCGTCCTCCACCAGGTCCCGGTGCTCCTCGGTGCCGGCCGCCGCTTCTTCAACGAGCTCCCCGAACAAATCTCGCTCGAGATCGTCGACGTCGTCCCCGCCCCCGGTGTCACCCACCTCCACTACCGCGTCATCCGCTGACCACAGCAAGGAGAAGACCGATGATCAACCCCGACGTACGCCCCTTCCTCGAGGGGACCGCACTGGCCCATGTCGCCACGATCGGACCCGACGGCGCCCCGCGCACCTCCCCGGTCTGGATCGGAACCCACGGCGACCACGTCGTCTTCCTCACCGGCAACCGCGGCCGCAAGTACCGCAATCTCCACACCGACCCGCGCATCGCACTTTCCCTGGCGCCGCAGGAGAACGACTTCATGCCGGTCATCCTCCGCGGCCGCGTCATCGACTGGGTCGAGGACGAGACCCGCTGGGAGATCATCGACGAGCTCGCCACCCGATACACCGGCGCGCCCTACCCCCGCGAAGTCGACGCGTACGGAGATCGTGCCGTTGCCCTGATCGACCTCGACTATCAGCACATCGGCGTCGGCTGAGCCCGCTGCCGGATCACTTCTCCCCGATAACGGTCGCCACCAGACCCTCGACCTCATCCGTACGCAGCGGCACCGGCGTCATCAGCCGCCGGTAGAACACCGCCCCCGCCAGCGCCTCCGCCGCCCGCTCCGGATCCCCGACAGCGTGCCCCGACTCCCGCAGCCGGGTGAGCGCATCAACCAGCCGCGTACGCCGCTGCGCGCTGTAACTGTGGTGCAGCTCCCGCAGTCCCGGGTCGCGCTCGGCACCGTCAAGCACAGCGGGGAGACAGTCGGACATCAGGGACGACTGCATGGCAGAGGCGAGATGGGCGACGATCGCGACCACATCGCCTCGCGGGTCCTGCCCGCCGGCCTCGGGACGCGGCTGCACATTGAGCGTCTCCATGGCAGCCGCGACCAGGCTGAGCCGGTCGTGCCCGAGTCGGTAGATCGTGCTCCGGGCTACGCCGGCACGTGTCGCCACCCCGTCGATGCTGAATCCGCCGTATCCCCGCTCGGCGAGCTCCGCGAGCGCCGCTTCGAGCACTCTTTCCCGGCTGCGCACCACGCGGGGGTCCGTACGCCCTTGACGAGAAGCCATGCCCG
>JALZDD010000190.1 GCA_030862715.1 Actinomycetota bacterium
TGATCTGGCCGGCGATGCTCGGCGTCGCCGGGGTCGCGCTGCTGTGGCGCCAGGCCGACGCCGCCCAGCGGGAGCGCTGGATCGACGGCACCGGACGCCTCGACCTGGTCCGGATGGTCTTCGGCAAGGGCGGCTGGCGGGCGTACGTCCGGGTCGGGGTCGGCGTCGGGCTGATGCTCTTCGCGGTGATCCTCGCCGGCGGCCAGCTCGACTTCGGCAACGCCACCGCGCTGATCATCGCCGGGCTGATCGTGCTCGGTGCGGGCTTCCTCGTCGTCGGGCCGTGGATGCATCAGCTCGCCAGCGACCTGGGCAGCGAGCGCGAGGAGCGGATCCGGAGCCAGGAGCGCGCCGACATGGCCGCTCACCTGCACGACTCCGTCCTCCAGACCCTCGCCCTGATCCAGCGCAACTCCGGCGATCCCGCGATGGTGCAGAAGCTCGCTCGCGCCCAGGAGCGCGACCTGCGCGAGTGGCTCTTCTCGACCCCGGCCGAGGCCGACGAGACGTTCGCGGCCGCGCTGAAGGCGGCCACCGCGGAGGTCGAGGACGCCCACGGCGTGACCGTCGACGTGGTGGTCGTCGGCGACGGCCCCTTCGACGAGACGGTGCGCCCGATCGTCGCCGCCACCCGCGAGGCGGTCACCAATGCCGCCAAGCACGCCGGCACCGGACGGGTCGACGTCTACGCTGAGGCGACGGATGAAGCCTTCGAGGTCTTCGTCCGCGACCGGGGAGCCGGCTTCGTCGTCGACGAGGTCTCCGCCGACCGGCATGGCGTACGCGACAGCATCATCGACCGGATGTCGCGCCACGGCGGCAGCGCTGTGGTGAGATCGTCTCCGGGAGAGGGCACCGAGGTGCGGCTGAAGCAGCCGCGGACCGGCAATACACATTCTGGAGAGGAACGACGATGAGTGAGGTCAAGGTCGTCATCGTCGACGACCATGCGATGTTCCGCACAGGCGTACGCGCCGAGCTGAGCCGGTCGCCGGTGATCCGGATCGTCGGGGAGGCCGAGGATGTCGACACCGCGGTCAAGGCGATCGCCGAGGGCAAGCCCGACGTGGTGCTGCTCGACGTACATCTTCCCGGTGGGGGCGGTGTCGAGGTGATGCGCAAGGCGCCCGCCGTCGACGGCTCGCCCCGCTACCTCGCGCTGTCGGTTTCCGACGCGGCCGAGGACGTCATCGGCACCATCCGCGGCGGTGCCCGGGGCTACGTCACCAAGACCATCACCGGCTCCGAGCTGGTCGCCGCGATCCAGCGGGTCTCCGGCGGAGACGCCGTCTTCTCGCCGCGCCTGGCCGGCTTCGTGCTCGACGCCTTCGCCGGCACCATCGCCATCGCCGACATCGACGAGGATCTCGACCGCCTGACTGAACGAGAGCGCGAGGTGATGCGTCTCATCGCCCGCGGCTACTCCTACAAGGAGGTCGCCGGCGAGCTGTTCATCTCGATCAAGACGGTCGAGACCCACATGTCCAACGTGCTGCGCAAGCTGCAGCTGTCCAGCCGACACGAGCTCACTCGCTGGGCCAACGACCGCCGCCTGCTCTAGATCTCTTCTAGGCGGGCTCGGGCGGGCGAGCCTCCATCAGGTGGGCGAGCTCGTCGGTCTCGGCGTCGGTGAGCGTCGTGAACCCGTCCCCGCGCAGGATCTGAAGCGTCCCGTCGGAGATGTCCAGGAACAGCCCGACGAGACGTACGTCCCGGCCTGCCAGGAGCTCCCCGAGACGGTCGATCATCACCGCGACGTTGACCTGGGAGACCTGGTCGACCTCGCTCCGGCCGGCCGCGGCGGCAGCGGCGCCGACCGGATGTCCGGCCTGCCACTCCTGGATCGCCGGAGCGGCGTGACGCAGCCAGTCTCCGACCGGTCCGGCGGGCACCGTGCCGGCACGGGTGCTCTCCAGCGCCGAGGTGATCGCACCGCAGCGGGAGTGGCCACAGACCACGACGGTGTTGATGCCGAGATCGTCCACGCCGAACAGCATCGGCGCCGCGACCGAGCTGTCCGGACTGCCGGGCTCGGGTACGAGGTTGCCCATGGTGCGCACCGTCAGCAGGTCGCCCGGGCCGCTCGACGTGATCAGGTTCGGCACCACCCGGGAGTCGACGCAGGTCAGGAAGACCGCATGCGGCTCCTGGCCGTCGGCCAGCCCCTCGTAGACCGGACGCAGCGGTGCCGCGTGGCGGCGGTGGTACTCCCGGACGCCGAGGGCCAGCGGGTGGTGTCCGTCGGTGCGGTCGGCACGTACGTCCTGCCAGGCACTCCACGGCAGCAGACCGCGGGGGCTGATCGGAGGCGCCTTGAGCGCGCGCTCGTGACGCGGCGCCTCGTCGCCGTGCGGTCCGGAGTGCTCCACGAGCACGGTTCCGTCGGCGGCCTCGTAGCGGACACGCCAGTGGTCGAGCTGGTCGCGCCCGGCCGGGTCGAGGTAGTCGACGAGGAGGTCGAGCTCGACGACCTGGCCCTCCGGGATCTCGTCGAGCCGGCTCACCAGCTTCGGTGTCGCCAGGAACGAGAGGCTGCCGTGCACCTCGACCAGCCACTTCTCGCGGCCGTCGGTGGCCAGGCCTGCCGGGCGTACGTCGATCCGCACATGGACCAGGCGCCACAGCACCAGGACCAGAGCGGCGACCAGGCCGATCAGGACACCCTCGATGAGGTTGAGCGCGAGCACTCCCGCGATGGTGAGCCCGTAGATCCACAGCTCGCCGCGGGCGTGAGCCTGGGAGATGTCGGCGGGCCGGACCAGGCCGGTGCCCATCATGATCAGCAGCCCGGCCAGCGCGGCCAGCGGGATCTGCTCCACGAGCCCGACCAGGACGAGGGCGAAGAGGAGCACCCATACGCCGTGCAGGATCGCCGACGCACGGGTGCGCGCTCCGGCGGCGACGTTGGTCGAGCTGCGCACGATGACGCCGGTGACGGGGAGACCGCCCAGGGCACCGGAGGCGGAGTTTGCCAGGCCCTGGCCGACGAGCTCGCGGTTGAGGTTGCTGCGCGGGCCGCCGTGCAGCTTGTCCACGGCGACCGCCGAGAGCAGGCTCTCGACGCTCGCGATCAGGGCGACGGTCAGCACCGCGCCGGCCACCGCGAGCGGGGTGCCCTCAGGGAGTGCGACCGAGCCGATCTCGTCGAGCAGGTCACCACCGAGCTCGACCCGCTCGGCGCCCGGCAGCCAGGCGGCCGCGAGCAGGGTGAGCGCGACGATGGCCACCAGCTGGCCGGGCACCGCGCGGACCCGCTGGGGTAGCCGCGGCCAGGCGAGCAGGATGCCGATCACCCCGAGCCCGGCCAGGATGGCGTGGATGTTGGGCTCCTGCGCGTTGCCGACGATGTGCTTGAGGTTCTCGAACGCGCTGGACTGGGAGCGGCCGCCGAGGGCGACGTTGAGCTGGCCGAGGACGATCGAGATGCCGATCGCGGCCAGCATCGCGCTGACCACGGTCGGCGAGATCGCCAGCGCGTAGCGCCCGAGCCGGGTGGCGCCGAGCACGACCTGGAGGATTCCGGCCATCACCGTGATCGCACAGGTCGCCTCCCAACCGAACTCGGCGACCGTCTCTGCGACGACGACGGTGAGACCTGCGGCCGGGCCACTCACCTGCAGTGGTGAGCCGCCGAAGAGGCCGGCGACGATGCCGCCCGCCGCGGCGGCGATCAGGCCCGCGGCGACAGGTGCACCGGAGGCGACGGCGATGCCGAGCGAGAGCGGCACGGCGACGAGGAAGACGACCAGCGAGGCCGGTACGTCGAAGCGAATGGTCTGGCGGAGCTGATCGAGCGGTCTGGACCTGCCGGTGGGCAGGGTCGGGTTGGGTGATGACACGTCAGAATCCTCCTTGCGGAGCCGAGAGCGATGGTGGCGGTCACGGTGAGCGTAGGCAGACGCCGTGGAATTACCCAAGGCGAATGTGACTGAAATCGCGAGATCGTTCGAATACGTGCGGAAACCGGTGTCACTTGGTGCGTGCCGAGGCGGTGGCTCTACTCTGAGCGCATGGAGATCGTGCGGCACATCCTGCTCGTCATTCACCTGCTCGGCTTCGCCGCGCTGTTCGGCGGCCTGCTGGTGCAGATCAAGGCCCCTGACAAGGTCGCCAACGGCCTCATGCGCGATGGCTCCGGCACCGCGTTCCTCGCTGGTCTGCTGCTCGTCGGCGTCCTCGAGATGGGCGACGGTCCGGTCGACCACGCCAAGGTCGGCGTGAAGCTCGTGATCGGCCTGGTCATCCTCGGCCTGGTGATGTCCCAGCTGCGCAAGCCCAAGATCTCCGACGGGCTCTACTGGACGATCTTCGGGCTGACGATCATCAACGTCTGCGTGGCGGTCTTCTGGTCCTCCACGCACGTCGCTGCCTGACGATCCCCACGGGCCCGCCGACCCCCGACTTGTCGGTGCCAGCCCCTAGGCTGGAGGCAGCATGAGTACGCCTGACCAGACCCCTGTCGCAACCATTCCGGGCCTCGAGGCCTTCGCCTCGGCGCAGCCGGCCGACGAGCCGCGTACGAAACGGCGTGGCCCGAGCACCGAGGAGCTCCTCGACGGGCTCAACGAGCC
>JALZDD010000205.1 GCA_030862715.1 Actinomycetota bacterium
ACGGTCCTCGAGGCTCCTGGCCAGGGTCGAGCCGACGCGGCCACAGCCCATGATCACTACGTGCACCGTGTCATGATTGCACTCGCCCGGGCCGCGCGTCGCCTACGCCCTCGAAGTTGGCGTGTTCATCGCTGTGTTCGGATGCGCGTCGCGATCCGGAAGCGCGCGGAATCGGCGATGTGCCGTAGCGTCTGCGGTTGTGGGTGTTGGTGACGTATCGAAACGGCTCCTGATCGGCCGTAAGCTCCGTAGCTCGCAGTTGGGCGAGACACTGCTGCCGAAGCGCATCGCGCTCCCGGTGTTCGCGAGCGACCCGTTGTCGTCGGTGGCCTACTCGCCCGACGAGATCTTCCTGACCCTGGCGCTGGCCGGGGTGACCGCCTACACCTTCTCCTGGAAGATCGCGATCGTCGTCGGGTTCGTGATGCTGGCGGTGGTGCTGTCCTATCGCCAGAACGTGCAGGCCTACCAGAGCGGCGGAGGCGACTTCGAGGTCGCCGGAGCCAACCTGGGCGCGAAGCCTGCGCTGACGGTGGCCAGTGCGCTGCTGGTCGACTACGTACTGACGGTGGCGGTGTCGATCTCTTCGGCGGCGCAGTATCTGGCGACCACGGTCGACGTCGCTCGTGGCCACGAGGTGACGATAGCCATCGTCGCGGTCGTCTTCCTGGCCGCGATGAACCTCCGCGGGGTGCGCGAGTCCGGGACGGCCTTCGCCATCCCGACCTACATCTTCATCTTCTCGATGCTCGGCATGGTGGCCTGGGGGCTGGGCCAGCACTTCCTCGGGGGCGGCCTGGGCAGGGCGGAGAGCGCGGATCTCCAAGTCGTGGCCGAGCCGCAGTTCGCCGACGGTTTCGCTGGGGTCGCGGCGGCCTTCCTGCTGCTGCGCGCCTTCGCCTCCGGATGCGCGACGCTCACCGGCGTCGAGGCGATCGCCAACGGCGTACCGGCCTTCCGTAAGCCCAAGGGCAAGAACGCCGCCACCACGCTCGCGCTGCTCGGCGCGATCGCGATCACGCTGGCGATGTCGATCGTGGCGCTCGCGAACATCATCCACGCCCAGGTCGTCGAAGACCCGGCACACCAGCTGCGTGGCCCCAACGGGGAGCAGCTGGTGGACTACCACCAAGCGCCGCTGGTCGGCCAGATCGCCCATGTGGTGTTCGACAACTTCCCGCCCGGATTCTTCGTCATCACGCTTTCCACCGGCCTGATCCTGTTGCTGGCGGCCAACACAGCGTTCAACGGCTTTCCGGTGCTCGCCTCGATCCTGGCCAAGGACGGCTACGCACCTCGCGCCTTCGCGGCCCGCGGCGACCGGCTCGCCTACAGCAACGGGATCGTGATCCTGGCGGGCTTCTCGATCCTCCTGATCGTGGCCTTCAACGCCGAGGTCACGCGGCTGATCCAGCTCTACATCGTCGGCGTCTTCGTGGCGTTCACGATCGGTCAGACCGGCATGGTGCGCCACTGGTCCCGGCTGCTCCGGGACGAGCGGGACCCGGTGATCCGGGCGAAGATGCAGACCAGCCGGCTCATCAACGCCTTCGGTCTCTCGGTCACCGGCATCGTCTTGGTGGTCGTGCTGATCACCAAGTTCACCCACGGTGCCTGGATCTCGATCGTGGCGATGGCGATCGCGTTCCTGCTCATGACCGGCATCCGCCGCCACTACGACAACGTCGCGATCGAGCTGGCGGCCGACGAGCGCGACCGGGTGCTGCCGACGCGTGTCCACGCGATCGTCCTGGTCTCCAAGCTCCACAAGCCGACTCTGCGGGCGCTGGCCTTCGCCCAGGCGACCCGGCCCAACGCGCTCGAGGCCGTAACGGTCTCGACCACCGACTCCGACACCGCCGAGCTGCTGAAGCAGTGGGACGAGCGCAACCTGCCGATGCCGCTGAAGGTGCTTCACTCGCCCTACCGGGAGCTGATCCGCCCGGTCGTCGAGTACGCCTCGGCGATCCGTGACGCCAACCCGCGTGGCGTCGTGGCCGTCTACATCCCCGAGTACGTCGTCGGCCGCTGGTGGGAGCAGTTCCTCCACAATCAGACGGCGCTGCGGCTCAAGGGCCGACTGCTGTTCACCCCGGGCGTCATGGTCATCTCGGTGCCCTACCAGCTCGCCTCCGGCAAGGAGCGCGCCGAGGAGCTGCGCGAGGAATACTGGCTCGCTCCCGGCCTGCGCCGCGGAAGCGACGGACGACGATGAGCCGTCCTCAGCGTCCCGTGCCCCGCGGACGGCGACCCCGTCCGAAGGCGTCGAAGGGCGAGTCGTACGTCGGGCGGCGCTTCGAGGTCGAGGTCGGCCCGGTCGCCCACGGCGGACACTTCGTCGCCCGCGTGCAGATCGAGACTGGCACGTCCAGGGAGGGCTCCCGCGTCGTCTTCGTACGCCACGCCCTGCCCGGTGAGCAGGTGGTCGTCGAGATCACCGAAGGAACCGCCGGTGACCGGTTCTGGCGCGGGGACGCGGTCTCGGTGGTCTCGCCCGCACCGGAACGGGTCGTTCCGCCATGCCCGTACGCCGGTCCCGGCCTCTGCGGCGGCTGCGACTTCCAGCACGTGTCCCTGTCCGCCCAGCGGGAGCTGAAGGCGACGGTGCTGCGCGAGCAGCTGGTCCGGCTGGGTGGCCTGTCGGCCTCTGATCCGCTGGTGTCCGGACTCGCTGTCGAGGCCGTTCCCGGCGACGAGGACGGGCTGCGCTGGCGTACCCGTCAGCGCTACACGACCGCCCCCGGCGGCGGCCGAGGCATGCGGAAGTACCGCTCGCACGACGTCATCCCCGTCGACGACTGCCTGATCGCCACGGCCGACGCTCGTGAGCCGGGTGCCGGGACGGTCGTGGAGCAGGTCGCAGTCGGTGGAGCGGAGCACTCCTTCGAGGTCTCCGCCGACGGCTTCTGGCAGGTCCATCCGGGGGCGCCCTCGGCCCTTGTCTCAGCGGTGCTGTCCGCCCTCTCACCCGCCCCGGGCGACACCGTGCTGGACCTCTACGCCGGCGTCGGCCTCTTCTCCGCCTTCCTCGCCGAGCGGGTCGGTCCGACCGGACGTGTCTTCGCCGTCGAGGGCGACCCGACCGCTTCCGCGCTCTCGGTGGGCAACGTCCCCACCGCCGAGGTCAGCGCCGGCGACGTCGCCACCGTGCTGGGCCGTCTCGAGGACGGCTCCTTCGACCTCGTCGTCCTCGACCCGCCCCGTGAGGGCGCCCGCCGGAAGGTCGTCGAGGCCGTCGTCGCCCGGGATCCGAGCAAGGTCGCCTACGTGGCCTGCGACCCCGCCGCGCTGGCTCGTGACGTGGCGACCTTCGCCGAGCACGGCTACCGGCTGCGCACCCTGCGAGCCTTCGACCTGTTCCCGATGACGCACCACGTGGAATGCGTTGCGCTGTTGGAGAAAGCCAGCCTCTGACGAATCTGCGGCATCTGCTGCACCAGTTGCGGCGGGCGGTGCCGGAGCTGGACCGGAACCTCGAGGTGACCAACCGGACCCTGTGTTGGAGTGAACCCGGGACGACGTACCTGGACGTCGCCGCCTTCGAGGACGCGCACGCTCGCGGCGCATGGCGGGAAGCGGTCGAGACCTACGGCGGCGACTTGCTGGCCGGCTGTGCCGAGGAGTGGGTGCTGGAGGAGCGGGCTCGGCTGATGACGCCGGTGCCGCAGCCGACTTCAAGCGGAGCCGGTTGCCGGCTTCCAGCTGAGGCGGGAGGTGCTTTCGGCCAGAGCAGTCCGGCACTCATCCCAGAGCCTGGCGACGAGTTCGGCTGCGGGCACGATGTCGTGTACGAGTTGAACCGACTGACCTGTGAACGGCAGGTGCTCGTGCCCGCCGCCGCCGCGGATATCCTCCACAACCTGCCGGCCGACCTCTTCTGGATCGACGTGCGCCGGATCCTGCTCGAGGGTGTTGATGAGCCCTGTCCGGAGCGCCCTCGGGGCGAAGGGTGCACCTACCTGCGGGACGTTGAACGGTGGAAGGACTCGCTCGGAGTGGGGCACCTTGATCGCGTCGCGGGCGTGGCTGGCGACGATGCGCTCCTTCCAGTCGGGGTGCACCGTCATCTCGGTGGTCGCGAGGAACCTGGTTCCGAGCCAGGCACCTTGCGCGCCGAGTGTGAGTGCGGCTGCGATGCCGCGGCCGTCGCCGATGCCACCGGCGGCAACCACCGGTACGTCGCCGGCCAAGTCCACCACGGAAGGTACGAGCACCAGGGTGGAGACCCAGCCGGCGTTGCCGCCCGCCTCGCTGCCCTGGGCGACGAGGATGTCGGCTCCTGCCTCGAGGGCGATCTCGGCAGCGTCGACATCGCCGACCGTCTGGATCCATTGGATGCCTCGGTCGTGGGCCCGTGTGATGAGTTCGGCCGGGATCCCCATGTGGAATGAGATCGCGGCTGGCCGGAGGTCCAGTGTGGCGTCGAAGGCCTCGTCGTTCAGGGGTCGGCCGGTGTGGTTGATGGCGTACGGCCGGTCGGTGAGGTCGGCCATCCGCTGCCACTGTGCCTGCAGTTCGGCTTTGTTGCGCAGGGCCGTGCCCAGGCTGCCCAGGCCACCGGCGTTGGACACGGCGGCGGCGAGCTCGACCTGGTCCCACGGGCCGAACGGTGCCAGGACGATGGGGATGTCGATGCCCAGGAGGTCGCACAGCGGGTTCATGCCGGCTCCTTTCGGCTCAGGGATCCCGTGGGCGACAGGACGCGCACCGGGTCCGGTTGTGTGGCATCTTTGAAGCGTCGCCGACGCAGCACCCTGGCTGCAAGGCGCGGTGCGAACAAGGCGGTCGGTTCGTCGATCAGGTTGAGCACGCGCAGGAAGGCGGCGTTGACCACCGGGTCGTCGGCGACGGCGGCCAGGATCCGATCGAGGTACTTGTTGACCAGCCGGTCGATCGGCGTCTGGCTGGCGCCGACGGTGTTGGGGGAGCGCAGGTCGTTGCCTGTGGCGATCATCCAGGGACCCTTGACCCTCGATGCGATGGCTTTCTGAGCGGCGCGCGTCACCCGTGGGAGATCCGACGAGGAGCGGCACTCCTGCAGCACTCTCCTCAGCGCCTCGACTTCCTTGGCCGCCACGGTCATGCCCTGCCCATAGACGGGGTTGAACGCGCACAGGCTGTCGCCGATCGCGAGCAGACCCGCTGGCATGCTCAGCTTCTCGTAGTGACGCCACCGGTTCTCCGTGCGGCGGAAGCCCCAGATCGGGGAAGCGGGCTCCGCGGCGCCGATGGCGTCGGCCAGGAGCCGGTGGCGCAGGCTGGCCGCGAATTTCAGGAATCCGTCCTCGTCGGTGGGCGGGTGGTCGCCACCGGTGCCGATGAGGGTGAGCACCCAGCGGTGGCCCTCGATGGGGAACATGATGCCGCCACGCGGATGCTCGGGTGCAGCGGACTGGATGTAGACCGCCTTCCATCGTGTCTCCAGGCGATCGGGTACGTCATACACGCGGGTCGCGTAGCCGAGGGAGGCGTCGATCACCGTTTCCCGCGGGACGGACAGCCCGAGCGCCGCCAGCCAGTCCGGCAGTTTCGAGCGCCGGCCACTGGCGTCGACGACGAGCTGGGCCGACAGGTGCAGCCTGGTCCCAGTGCTGCGGTCGCGCAGGTCCACCCCGACGATATCGCCATCGGTTCCCTGGCGCAGGGCTGTCACCTCGTGCTCCTCAAGGAAGCGGATGCTCGGGGTTTTGCAGACCTGGTTGCGGACCGCCCACTCCAGCAGAGGGCGTGAGGCCGAAACGACGGACTGGGTTGCGGGGAAGCGCTGGGTCCAGCGGCCTGCCGGCGTCATCCAGGCAGTGTCGGTCGGCATCGCGAGCGGGACGGCTCCTGCATCGAGCAGCGACTCTCGGACGCCGGGCAGCAGCGACTCGAGGATCCGCATGCCGCCGGCCCAGAAGGCATGCACGTGACGTTCCTGCGGCACTCCCTTGCGGATCATTGGTCCCTCGGGCAGGCGGTCACGCTCGATGACGGTGACCCGGTCGAAGCGCTCGCTCAGAGCCTGGGCGGTGAGAACTCCGGCCATGCTCCCCCCGATGACGACAGCGTGGTCCAGTCGGAACTCGTTCATGTTGTGATCCCCCTCGGATCTGACTCGGATCGGCCATCCGACCGATGCGTTGCAGCCGCTCAGCTGCGATTCAACGGTGGCGGTTGGTCACGCCGAAGACGTGGAGGAGTTGTGGAGGGCATCCAGAGAGCGCATGGAGCATCGGCGCTGCTGGTGGCAGACTTCGACTAGAAGGCTGACTCGGATGTTTCGATTCAATGACTGTGTGCTGGATCCCCGCGGGCACGAGCTTCGGCGCGGGGGTGAGCCCGTGCGGCTCGAGCGTCAGGTGTTCGCCGTGCTGGTGCACCTGTTGACCAACCGGGACCGGGTCGTTCCGAAGGCAGAGCTCCTGGACGTGGTCTGGGGCAACCGGTTCGTCAGTGACTCCGCCCTGACCAGTCGGCTCAAGGACGCCCGTCGCGCGGTAGGCGACGACGGGCAGCAGCAGCACGTGATTGCCACTGTCCACGGCGTGGGCTACCGCTTCGTGGCGCCGGTCGAGGCCGACGGCCACCACGAGATCGCTCCGACCGAGGGTCGCGCGGCGACTCAGCAGATCAGGTTCTGTCGGTCTCCGGACGGCGTGCGGCTCGCCTTCGCGACCTGCGGTTCGGGGCCGCCCTTGGTGAAAGCGGCGAACTGGCTGACCCACCTTGACCACGAGTGGGACAGCCCCATCTGGCGGCACTGGATCCGATGGCTCGCGGACCGACACCATCTGATCCGCTACGACGAGCGTGGATGCGGCCTGTCGGACTGGGACGTCGACGAATTCAGCCTCGACGCCTGGGTCGAGGACCTCGAACTGGTCATCGACAACGCCGGAATCGAACAGTTCCCGCTTCTGGGCATCTCGCAGGGAGGAGCCGTCGCGATCAGCTACGCGCAGCGGCATCCGGAACGGGTGACTCGGTTGGTCCTGATCGGCGCTTACAGCCGAGGCCGGCTCGCGCGGGCGTGCAACGAGGAAGAACGTCAGGAGGCGGCCCTGGATCTTGCATTGGGGCGGGTGAGCTGGAGGCGCGACGACGCGACGTTTCGGCAGGTCTTTGCCAGCCAGTTCCTCCCCGAGGCACCCCACGAGCGATGGGAGGCGTTCAACGAACTCCAGCGGGCGACCACCTCGGTAGACAACGTTGTGCGCTTCCTAGACGCCTTCGCCCACATCGATGTCTCTGAAGTCGCCCCCGAGGTGGCCTGTCCGACACTCATCCTCCACGCACGCCGCGACGTGCGAGTCCCCGAGAGCCAGGCGCGGGATCTGGCGCGGCTCATCCCCGACAGCCGGCTAATTCTCCTGGACGGCGGCAACCACATCATCACGCCCGACGAACCAGCCTGGTCCACCTTGGTCGAGGAGGTCGACCGCTTCCTCGCGCTCTGATCTGGGCCAGCGCTTGGAATCGCCCGCCAACACGGTTCTCGTGGACGGGTGCCGCGACACCGATGGGTCATGACGACTCAAGCCGGGCACCGCGGCTCTCGCCACACGTCACGCACCTTCTTCGCGGCCGGAGGGCAGCATCCGCATGATCGTGCCGCGCGGCTCGAGGTTGGCCAGACCTTCGGGCATCGCCTGAAGGTTAGCGCCTTCTCGATGACCCATCACGTGAGGCCGTCGCACTCCTGACCCGCTGAAGCGAAGCCCGAGGCGCTGATATCGGTTGCGCGTCTCGGGCATCGGCGTTTCGATACTGCTCGTGAGCGATGACCTGTGGGGGACCGACCGGCTCGACCTGACGGCGTATCTGGAGCGGATCGAGGTGGCCGAGCCACCCGGCCCGTCGCGGGAGGCGCTGGAGGAGATCTACGACGCCCACCTGCGCACCTTCACCTTCGACAACATCGACGTGCTGCTCGACCAGCATCCCGGCGTAGACCTGCCCGACGTGCAGCAGAAGTTCGTGGGCCGGGGGAGAGGCGGCTACTGCTTCGAGCACGGGACGCTGTTCGCGGCGGTGCTGGACCGGCTGGGCTTCGCCGTCGAGCGGCGGCTGGCGCGGGTGGGGGCCGATCCGACCGCGGCGGGACGTACGCATCTGGTGGTCGTCGTCGAGCTCGACGGAGAGCGGCTGCTGGCCGATCCCGGGTTCGGGCTGAGCGTATGGCGTCCGATCCCGATGGTCGACGGCGCGGTCGACGAGGTCCGGGGCATCACCCACCGGGTGCGATGGGGCGAGCTCGGCTGGGCGCTGGAGCGGGCGAAGGACGACGGCTGGGAGCTCATGCACACCCACGACGAGGCGCTGGTCGTGCCCAGCGACGTCGCGCTCGGCCACCACTACACCAGCACCCACCCGACGGTGCACTTCCGTCACCGGATGATCGTGA
>JALZDD010000212.1 GCA_030862715.1 Actinomycetota bacterium
TCGGATCGGACTTCTGACTGGTGTCTTCATCACCGTGAAGTTCGCGCGCAAGGGCCCCGAAGTCCGTCTCATAGGTCCGGTACTTCAGGTCGCGTGCGACCTTCGTCTGCTTGGCTTTCGCTCGGCCGCGCCCCATAGGGTCCAGCCCCCTCGTCGCACTTGGCCGGGATAGTCCCGGGCTGTTCACAGGTTTCTCGTAGGGATAACGCTACCGGTTCATGCCAAGAATCCGCACGCCGGGGTGTCGAAAATCCGTTCGCTAGGAGCGAATGTTACTGAGGTCACACGAATCTGAGCCTGACGACTCGTCATTCGCCGTTCACCCGGACGACAGATTGAGGGGTCGGACGGTTGTCTCGCCGCGCATAGCCTCCCTTCCGATTCTTGGGAGACCTGACAACAACGCGTCTTGAACGGAAATGCAGTGACCGAACTGAGCGACATCCAGACCGACACCGCCTGTCCCTCGTGCAGCGACGAGGCTGCGCCCGCCGTCACCGACGGCCGGCGCTCCATGTTGTCCCTGCTTCCCATGGCCGGACACACGCGCGGCAAGCGCAGCGCGGTGACCTGCGCCCTCAAGTGCGACAGCGCTTGCGCCAAGCCCGCGCCCAACACCTCCGACAACGGCTACTTCCGTGACATCGCCGGCAAGGCGCTCAGCCGCCGCCACGCGCTCGGCCTCGCCGGTGCTGGCGCGGTCGCCCTCGCCGTCGGCAGCAGCGGCCTGGCGGCCGCCGCCAGCCCCGTCCAGGCGGGTCTCGCCGCCGGCCGCGGCCACGGCGCGCGTACGAACCTGCCGTTCAAGGCGATCACCCCGGTCGCGGCCACCGAGGACACCTTCGTGGTGCCCCAGGGCTACACCTGGGAGCCGATCATCCGCTGGGGCGACCCGATCCTGCCTGGCGGCGTCCCTTTCGACGTCAACAGCCAGACCGCCGAGAAGCAGGCGCTCGCCTGGGGCTACAACAACGACTACACCGACGTCATCGTGACCAACAAGGCCGGCACCAAGGGTCTGCTGTGCTGCAACCACGAGTACGTCAACCCCGACATCATGTTCCCGCCGGACCTCGACGCCACCGAGCAGCTCGAGATCGCGATGGCCGCCCACGGCTTCGGGATCGTCGAGCTCGAGCGCTCCGCGCCGGGCAAGAAGTGGAACTACGTGCCGTCGGCTCCGAAGAACCGTCGCATCACGGCCTCGACCCCGTTCGAGTTCACCGGTCCCGCGGCCGGCAGCGACCTGCTCAAGACCGCGGGCGACCCGACCGGAACCGTCGCGCTGGGCACGATCGGCAACTGCGCCGGCGGCACCACGCCCTGGGGCACGATCCTGTCGGGCGAGGAGAACTTCAACGGCTACTTCCGGGCCGCCGGCACCTCGGCGGCGGAGAAGCGCTACGGCCTGACCGATGCTGCCTCGACGTACGGCTGGGAGGCCATCGAGCCGCGCTTCGACGCACGTTCGGCCGACTACGCCAACGAGCCGAACCGGTTCGGCTACATCGTCGAGATCGACCCGACCGACCCGACCTCGACCCCGCGCAAGCACACCATGCTCGGCCGCCTCAAGCACGAGGGCGCGAACATCGTCATCGCCGACAACGGTCACGTGGTGGCCTACACCGGCGACGACGAGCGGTTCGACTACCTCTACAAGTTCGTCTCCAAGGGTCGCTACGACAAGCACAACCGTCGTAAGAACCTCGAGCTCCTCACCGAGGGCAGCCTCTACGTCGCCCGCTTCCACGGTGACTCCCCGGCCACCGAGATCGACGGCACCGGCAAGCTGCCCAGCGACGGCAAGTTCGACGGCTACGGCCAGTGGATCCCGCTCGTGGTCAACGGCCGCAGCAAGGTCTCCGGGATGAGCGTCGAGGAGGTCCTCGTCCACACGCGCCTGGCCGCCGACAAGGCCGGCGCCACCAAGATGGACCGTTGCGAGGACGTCGAGCCCTCGCCGAAGACCGGCAAGGTGTACGTCGCCTGCACCAACAACTCCCAGCGAGGCACCACCGGCAAGGCCGGCGTGGACGAGGCCAACCCGCGCAACACCAACCGCGACGGCCACGTCATCGAGATCACCGAGGACGACGGCGACCACACCTCGCGCGTCTTCCGGTGGAACCTCATGATCGTCGCCGGTGACCCGGCGACCAACGCGTCCACCTACTTCGCGGGCTACCCGAAGGACAAGGTCTCGCCGATCTCCTGCCCGGACAACCTGGCCTTCGACTCCGAGGGCAACCTCTGGATCTCCACCGACGGCCAGCCGAGCTCGATCCAGAAGCTCGACGGGCTGTTCAAGGTTCCGCTGGAGGGTCGCGAGCGCGGCCACGTCCAGCAGTTCCTCGCGGTGCCTCGCGACGCCGAGACCTGCGGCCCGGTCATCCACGACCGTGACGGTTCGGTCTTCGTCGCCGTCCAGCACCCGGGCGAGGAGGGGACCTGGGACGCGCCGAACTCCCGCTTCCCCGACTACGTCGAGGGCACCGCCGGCGAGGGCGAGTTCGCCGGCCCGCGGCCGTCTGTCGTGCAGGTGCTCAAGGCCTGATCGTCGGGAAGGGATACCCGGTTAACCGGTGAAACCTGCACTTCTCAGGTGTTGCAATGCCAGAGAAGTGCAGGAATACCCGGTTAACCGGGTATTCCTACGAGCTCACCAGCCCGCGTACGCCCCGGTGAGCTCGACCTTGCCGCCAGGCGTGGCGGTGACCTCACCGGCGGCCCAGGCGCGGATGTCGTAGCCCGCGAGGATGCGTACGGCCTCGTCGACGTCCTCGGGGTCGATCAGCGCGACCATGCCGACGCCGCAGTTGAGGGTCATCTCCAGGTCCTGCAGGGCTACGGAGCCGGTGCGGCGGACGAGGTCGAAGACGGGTGCCGGGGTCCAGGTGGTGCGGTCGATGCGCGCGGAGAGCTCCGGCGGCATGACCCGCTCCAGGTTGGCGGCGAGGCCGCCCCCGGTGACGTGGGACATGGCGTGGGTCCTGGTCCCACGAGCGAGGTCCAGGCAGGCCTTGGCGTAGACGCGGGTCGGGGTGAGGAGCTCCTCGCCGAGCGTACGGCCGAACTCGGCGATCTCCGCGTCGAGCGTGTAGGCGCCGGAGTTGAGCAGCACGTGGCGGACCAGGGAGAAGCCGTTGGAGTGCAGGCCGGAGGCCTCCATGGCGAGGACGACGTCGCCCGCCTCGACCAGGTTGGCACCGAGCAGGTTGTCGGCCTCGACGACGCCCGTGGCCGCGCCGGCCACGTCGTACTCGTCGGCCCCGAGCAGCCCCGGGTGCTCGGCGGTCTCGCCGCCGACCAGCGCGCAGCCGGCCTCGACACAGGCCTCCGCGATGCCCTTGACGATCGCCGCGACCCGCTCCGGGATGACCTTCCCGGTGGCGATGTAGTCGGTCATGAAGAGCGGCTCGGCGCCGCAGACGACCAGGTCGTCGACGACCATGCCGACCAGGTCGAACCCGATCGTGTCGTGCTTGTCCAGCGCCTGTGCGATCGCGACCTTGGTGCCGACACCGTCGGTGGAGGTGGCCAGCAACGGGCGCTCGTACGCCTTCAGGGCACTCGCGTCGAAGAGACCGGCGAAGCCACCGACCCCACCGAGCACCTCGGGGCGCCGGGACTTCTCGATCCAGACCTTCATCAGATCCACGGCGCGGTCGCCGGCGTGGATGTCGACACCTGCTGCGGCGTACGCGTTCTGGTCAGCCTGGGTCACGTCAAGATCTCCGATCACGGGTTGTTCAGGACCGGAAGGGCCTTGCCCTCGGTCGGGGACTGCAGCGAGACCTCGAGGAGGTGCTTGCCGAGCATGCTCTCGTCGGGCAGCTCTACGGGGTATTCGCCGGTGAAGCAGGCCGTGCAGAGCGCGGTGCGCTCCTGGCGGGTCGCCGAGATCATCCCGTCGAGGGAGATGTATCCGAGCGAGTCCGCACCGACCGAGGCGGCGATCTCGTCGACGGAGAGACCGTTGGCGATCAGCTCGGCGCGAGTGGCGAAGTCGATGCCGTAGAAGCACGGCCACTTGACGGGCGGCGACGAGATCCGGACGTGGACCTCCAGGGCGCCTGCCTCGCGCAGCATCCGCACCTGGGCGCGCTGGGTGTTGCCGCGCACGATCGAGTCGTCGACCACGACGACCTTCTTGCCGCGCACCATGTGCTCGAGCACGTTCAGCTTGAGCCGGATGCCGAGCTGGCGCAGGGTCTGGGAGGGCTGGATGAACGTACGCCCCACGTAGCCGTTCTTCACGAACGCCTGGCCGAAGGGCAGGCCGCTCTCCAGCGCGTAGCCGGTCGCGGCGGGGATGCCGGACTCGGGCACCGGGATGACCAGGTCGGCGTCGACCGGGAACTCGCGAGCCAGCTCGCGGCCCATCTCGACGCGGGACTCGTGGACGTTGCGACCGGCGATGTTGGCGTCGGGGCGGGCCAGGTAGACGTACTCGAAGACGCAGCCCTTGCGGTCGGCCTCGGCGAACCGCACCGAACGCAGGCCGGACTCGTCGATGATGATCATCTCGCCGGGCTCGACCTCGCGGACCACGCTCGCGCCGACGGTGGCCAGCGCGGCATCCTCCGAGGCGATCACCCAGCCGCGGTCGAGGCGACCGAGGACCAGCGGGCGGATGCCCTGCGGGTCGCGCGCGGCGAACAAAGTGTCCTCGTTCATCCACACCAGCGAGAAGGCGCCGTTGATCGTCGGCAGCACCTCCAGCGCGCGCGCCTCCAGCGAGGAGTCGGGGTGGAAGGCGAGCAGCTCGGTGAGCAGCGAGGTGTCGTTGGTCGAGACCGGGGCGTGGCGGCCCTCGGAGTGCTCGGGCAGCGCCTCGACGGCCGAGCGCATCTCGGCGACGTTGATCAGGTTGCCGTTGTGGCCGAGGGCGACGGAGCCGTCCGGCGTCGGCTTGAAGATCGGCTGCGCGTTCTCCCACACCGAGGCACCGGTGGTGGAGTAACGGGCGTGGCCGATGGCGACGTGGCCCTTGAGCGACTCGAGGGTCGGCTCGTCGAAGACCTGACTGACCAGGCCCATGTCCTTGTAGACGAGGATCTGGCGTCCGTTGCTGACCGCGATACCCGCCGACTCCTGGCCACGGTGCTGCAGCGCGTACAGGCCGAAGTACGTCAGCTTCGCGACGTCCTCGCCCGGCGCCCACACACCGAAGACACCGCAGTGGTCCTGAGGACCCTGGTCGTGGGGGTCGAGGGCGGCGGTGAGCCGGCCGTCGCCACCCTTGCGTCGGGACACGTGCCTACCTGAGCTGGTGAGGTTGACCACGGCATCGAGTGTAAGCGCGCACGCGGGCGATCAGCGAACCCTTGACAGTCCTGTAAGGGTGGTCACATGAACGTCTCGGAATCATGAATGTAAAGAACGATCCACGTCTGCCCTACCGCCCGGGACCGACATCCCGGATAATCGATCCGATGACTTCTTCAGCGCCCAAGCCCGCCGGCGGTCACCGACTGACGGTGCCGCCGGGATTCGCCCCACCCCCGTTGGGCGGCGGGAAGCGCGCCAGAAGCGACCTCACCACGACGATGACCACGATCACGACCGATCTCGCCGAGATCGGTGGTCTGCTCACCCCCGGGGAGGATCTCTCCGACCTCCAGCTGATCGCCGACAGCCTGACCGCACTGGCGGGCTTCGAGATGGCCACGATCAGCGTCGCGCGGGCCGACGGCCACCTCCACATGGTGGTCGTCTCGGGCCAGGACTCCGCCCGTGCTGACCTGCTCGGCACCGTGACCCCGATCGAGCGGCTCGAGGCCGAGCTCGCCCGAGCCGACGACTGGGGCATCTTCAAGTTCGTGCCGGCGGAGCGGCTGGACCCGACCGCCGACGTGTACGGCTGGATCCCGACGATGACGACGGTCGACGCCGCCGGCGCCTGGAACCCGCTCGACCTGCTGGTCGCGCCGCTGCGCGACGACGCCGGCAGGCTCCGCGGGACCCTGATCGTCGACGTACCGACCGACGGCCTCCGCCCCAACCCGGAGAAGCGCGCCGTGCTCGGCCGCCACGCGGTGCAGGCGCAGCGCGCCATCCTGCTCGCCCTCGAGCGTGAGGAGCTCTCCGAGCAGGTACGCCTCGCCGAGGCCGCCCGCGACGTGATCCGCCGCGCCGGGCGCGAGCTGGACCCCGACGAGATCCTCAACTCGCTGAGCACCGGGCTGGTCGACGTGCTCGACCTGACCGACTTCTGGTTGCACATGTCCAAGCCGGGCGGCCGTGGCATCCGCACCAAGGTCTACCGGGAGGACTTCAAGCTCCCGATCGACGACCTGACCAGCCCGTTCATGGTCGACTACGGGCAGTATCTCTGGGACCAGCGCAGCATCACCGTGCAGACCCCCGACGGCGCCGAGCGGCTGCCCCACCCCGACCCGGCGGTGCAGCAGCGGATCACCGAGTGGATCCGCCACTACAAGGTCGGCTCGATCGTCGGGGTCCCGATCGGCTCCGGCCAGACGTGGTACGGCGCGATGCTCCTCGGCCGCGGTCCCGACAAGCCCCACTGGAGCGAGCTCGAGCTGATCACAGCCGCCGACCTCGGCCGCGACTTCGGCCGTGTGGTCCACAACTCCAGGGCCTACCTGCGCCAGAAGGCGGCGGTCGACTCCCTGCGTGAGCTCGAGGCTCACAAGAGCCGGCTGATCGCGACGGTCGCCCACGAGCTGAAGAACCCCCTCTCCGCGTTCCGGTGGAACATCGAGTCGCTCCCCTACGCGGAATCCGAGGAGGAGTACGCCGAGGTGCTGACCGCACTGACGCGCAACCGAGACCGCACCGAGAAGATCGTGGCCGACCTGGCGATGCTGTCGAAGGTCTCCGACCCCGACCACCTGCCGACCACGGTGCCGATCCAGGTCGCGCCCGTGCTCGAGGAGGTCTACAGCCAGCTCAGCGCCGAGATGCCCACCAGCGACGCCCACGAGCTCGTCTTCGAGATGCCGTCCGACGACGTCTACGTGACCATGGCTCCCGGCGATCTGGACCGGGTGGTGATCAACCTGGTCACCAACGCGATCAAATACAGTCCCGACGGTGGCCAGGTCATCGTGAGCACGCGCACCAGCCCCGGCTGGTTCGAGCTCCGGGTGACCGACCACGGCCTCGGGATCTCTCCGGAGGACCAGGACCGGCTCTTCACCGAGTTCTTCCGTTCGACCAACCCCACAGCTCTCAAACAGCCGGGCACGGGCCTCGGCCTGACGATCGTGTCTCGAATCGTCAGCCGTCGCGGCGGACTGATATCCGTCGACTCGACCCCTGGTGTGGGAAGCACATTCCGTGTGACGCTTCCCATTGTTTAACCTTACGCACCGGTAACGGGTTGCATTTTCATCTCTCGGCGGAGAACTCATGACCAGTACGCCCTCAGAGGGTCCGGACGTGCCAGACGGCGCCTCCGAGGCGTACCTGAGCCCGGATCCCGGTCTGCAGCTGATCGCGGAGGGGGTCACCGAGCTCGTCGGCTTCGGCGCCGCCGTCATCAACATCCGCCGCGGGGACGAGTTCGAGATCGTCGCCGCCTACGGGGACGAGATGGGCCACACCGTCGAGGGCGAGATGACCGTCGCCGAGATGCTCGGCACCCGGTTCCCGGTCTCGGTGGTCACCGACCTGCTGGACATGTCGGTGGACTGGGGCGACATCAAGTTCGTCCCCCACGAGAAGAACACCATCGGTGATGCGGAGGGCTACTGGGTCCCCGACACCGACGAGGACATCCTGAAGGACCCGCAGGACTGGCACCGGCTCGACGAGCTCCTGGCGCCGTTCTACGACGAGCACGGCGAGCTCGTCGGCGTGCTGTCGATCGACCGCCCGACCAACGGCCGCAGGCCCGGCCGGCGCCAGCAGCGGATCCTCAACCGGTTCGCCCGCCAGGCGCGGCGAGCGGTGCTGCTGAGCCTGCAGCGCGAATACCTCGAGGAGCGGGCCAACAACCTGCTCGAGGCCCAGAGCTTCCTGCGCGAAGCCAACTCCCAGCTCGGTCTGACCGGGGTGCTCGAGGCCACCCAGGAGGCGATGAGCCGCGGTCTCGACGCCGACGGTCTCTACGTGCAGGCCCAGGACGGCGAGGGCGGGTCCGTGGTCTATGCCTCGCCCGGCCTCAGGTGGAACGCCACCGAGACCGGCAACATGGCCGCAGGACAGGCCTACCAGGCCACCCGGCTGTGGAACGATGGCCAGCACGCGATCGTCAACCGCGAGCTGCTCCGGCACACGCTGCACCAGGGCGATCCGGAGCAGAAGAAGTTCGCCGCGATCGGCCTCGAGTTCCTGGATGCGGTCGAGGCCGACTCGCTCCTGGTCGTGCCGATCGGCGTCGAGACCACCGCGCTGGGCCATCTCGTGCTGCTGCGAGGTGCCGGACGGCCGCGCTGGACCGACGCCGAGGGGCGCCTCGCGATGGAGTTCGGTCGCGACTTCGGGCGCATCGTGCTCACCTCCAACGCCTACACCCAGGAACGTGACCTCGCCCAGCGGCTCGCCACCGCCGACAAGGTGCACAGCCGACTCATCGAGGCCGTCGCGCAGGAGCTGCACAACCCGCTCACCGCCCTGACCACCGGCATCGACGCGATGCGTCACGAGGACCGCGGATCGCCGACCTGGTTCCAGCAGGTCGGCAACCTGATCAGCCGGTCCGACCAGCTGGTCGCGATGGTCGAC
>JALZDD010000218.1 GCA_030862715.1 Actinomycetota bacterium
CCTGTGCTTGGCGCTCACGCCAACATCCTCCTCAAGGACCCGAGATGGGCACGCGCGGCCCAGTGTTCCGGATCATGAGACCTCTTGGTCCGTTCGGGGCAGCAAATAGTCACAAATGACTAGACCGGTGAGCCGCGCGGAAGGACTCAGGGGCCTAGGCGGACTTCTTCTTCTTGGCCTCGGACTCGCGGGGCACCAGGGTGGGTGCCACGTCGTCGTCGACGACCTCGCGGGTGACGACGACCTTGCCGATGTCGCCCCGGGAGGGCACGTCGTACATGACGTGCAGCAGCACCTCTTCGATGATCGCCCGCAGGCCGCGGGCGCCGGTGCCGCGCTCCATCGCCTTGTCGGCGATCGCCTCGACCGCGTCGTCGGTGAACTCCAGCTCGACGCCGTCGAGCTCGAAGAGCTTGTGGTACTGCTTGATCAGCGCGTTGCGGGGCTCGGTGAGGATCTGCACCAGCGCGTCACGGTCGAGCTTGTTGACGCTCGCGATCAGCGGCAGCCGGCCGATGAACTCCGGGATCAGGCCGAACTTGGTGAGGTCCTCGGGGCGCACCTGCAGGAGGAGGTCCTCGGCATCACGCTCGGCCTGCCCGCGCACCTCGGCGGTGAAGCCGAGGGTCTTCTTGCCGACCCGCTGCTCGATGATGTGCTCGAGCCCGGCGAACGCGCCGCCCACCACGAACAGGATGTTCGTGGTGTCGATCTGGATGAACTCCTGGTGGGGGTGCTTGCGGCCGCCCTGCGGCGGGACCGAGGCGGTGGTGCCCTCGATGATCTTCAGCAGCGCCTGCTGCACGCCCTCGCCGGAGACGTCGCGCGTGATCGAGGGGTTCTCCGCCTTGCGGGCCACCTTGTCGATCTCGTCGATGTAGATGATGCCGGTCTCGGCCTTCTTGACGTCGTAGTCGGCGGCCTGGATCAGCTTGAGGAGGATGTTCTCGACGTCCTCACCGACGTAGCCCGCCTCGGTCAGCGCGGTGGCGTCCGCGATCGCGAACGGGACGTTGAGCATCCGGGCCAGCGTCTGCGCCAGGTAGGTCTTGCCACAGCCGGTCGGGCCGATCACCAAGATGTTGGACTTGGCGACCTCGACCTGCTCCTCCTTGGCGTGCTTGCCGGGGCCCTGCGGGCCTCCGGGCTGCAGGCCGGCCTGGACGCGCTTGTAGTGGTTGTAGACCGCCACCGCGAGCGACTTCTTCGCCTGCTCCTGGCCGATGACGTAGGAGTTGAGGAAGTCGAAGATCTCCTTCGGCTTGGGGAGGTCGGCGATCTCCACCTCGGAGCCCTCGTTGAGCTCCTCCTCGATGATCTCGTTGCAGAGGTCGATGCACTCGTCGCAGATGTAGACGCCGGGACCCGCGATGAGCTTCTTGACCTGCTTCTGGCTCTTCCCGCAGAAGGAGCACTTCAGCAGGTCACCTCCGTCGCCGATGCGTGCCACGAGTGGCCTTCCTTCCCCGACTTGTGCTGCTAGGTCCGAATAGTTACTGACGGTACCCCGCGCCGCGCCTTCAGTGTGGGAGCGGCGCGGGGCCCGATGGTCAAACGAGCTGCGGCGTCTTGAGCGACTCGAGCACCGAGTCGATCAGGCCGTACTCGACCGCCTGGGCGGCGGTGAGGATCTTGTCGCGCTCGATGTCGTGGCTGACCTCGTCCATCGACTTGCCGCTGTGGTCGGCGATCATCTTCTCGAGCAGCTCACGCATCCGCAGGATCTCGTTGGCCTGGATCTCGATGTCGGAGGTCTGGCCGAAGGTGCCCTCGGTGTAGGGCTGGTGGATCAGGATGCGGCTGTTGGGCAGCGCCATCCGCTTGCCGTGCGCACCAGCGCCGAGCAGGATCGCGGCGGCCGAGGCGGCCTGACCGATGCAGACGGTCTGCACGTCCGGCTTGATGAACTGCATCGTGTCGTAGATCGCGGTGCAGGCCGTGAACGAGCCACCGGGGCTGTTGATGTAGATCGAGATGTCCTGGTCCGGGTTCATCGACTGCAGGCAGAGCAGCTGGGCGATGACCGCGTTGGCGACATCGTCGCTGATCGGGGTGCCCAGGTAGATGATCCGGTCCTCGAAGAGCTTGGCGTAGGGGTCGATCCGGCGGACGCCGTACGACGTACGCTCCTCCCACTGCGGGATGTAGTAGTTCATGTCCTCAGTCCTTCTTGTGGGCGGGGCGGCCTTCGTCGGAGGCTTCCTTGGCACTCCTGATGACCTGGTCGACCAGGCCGTAGTCGAGTGCCTCGGCAGCGGTGAACCAGCGGTCGCGGTCGGCGTCCGTGGTGACCTGCTCGACGCTCTGGCCGGTGTGCTCGCTGATCAGCTCGAGCAGCACCTTCTTGATGTGCAGCGACTGCTGGGCCTGGATCTTGATGTCGGAGGCCGAACCGCCCATGCCCGAGGAGGGCTGGTGCATCATGATCCGCGCGTGCGGCAGCGCGTAGCGCTTGCCCTTCGCGCCAGCGCACAGCAGGAACTGGCCCATCGAGGCGGCCAGACCCATACCGACGGTGGCGACGTCGTTGGGGATGTAGTGCATCGTGTCGTAGATGGCCATACCGGCATCCACCGAGCCACCGGGCGAGTTGATGTGAAGGAAGATGTCGGCCTCGGGGTCCTCCGCGGAGAGCAGCAGGAGCTGCGCGCAGATCGCGTTGGCGTTCTGGTCGCGGACCTCGGAGCCGAGGAAGACGATGCGCTCCCGCAGCAGTCGGTTGTAGATGTTGTCGTCGAGAAGGCTCAGACCGCCGCCGTTGCCGCCCAGGCTCGGGGAGAGCCCTGGGGCACCGGCATGAGCGTCAGCCGCGCTGGAGTCGATGTTCACAGGATCGACACTAGCCGCCACATCCAGTTGTTCCACGGCTGGTGTGCCATTGTTCGCCGACGGCAGAACTATTGGCGATCGCGTCGCAATCCGTGCGGCGCCGCGATTCCCACGGCTACGCCAGCCAGCGCAGCAGGGCGTCGTGCACCGCCGGATGGTTCGACAGCGGCGTCTCTGCGGTCGAGAGGGTGAAGCGCTCCGCCGTCGGGAACAGATCCCGCACCCGCCGCGACCGTAGCGGCGTCCTGTGCCGCCACCACAGCATCTCCCCGAAGAGTCGCCCGACCCGGTTGGGGCGCGAGGTCGCCTTGTCGATGACCAGCAGATAGTCCACGTCCGGGCGCGGCGGCAGCATCGCCTCGTCGGCCCCGACGACCGCGATCCCGGCGAGGTGCTCGTCGAGCTGCTTGCCGACCCCACCCGAGATCGGGGCGGAGGTGACCGCATAGGGAGTCGTGCCGAGGGCGATCAGCTCGGAGACGTACGTCGTCCATGGCCGTGGCCCGGAGGTGGCCACCCCGAGGGCGTTGCGGGCGATCAGACCACCACCGGCGTAGCCGACCAGGACGATGCGCGGCGAGCCAGCGGTATCGATTTGCGGCTCCGCCGCGAGGGCGTCGACGCACTCCTGGATCCGGCTGCTGAGCGCCACCGCGGCGGGCACAGACTTGCTGCCGGCCGACACGTGCATGTGCAGCGGCATCCAGCCCAGCAGTTCGGCGAGCCGGTCGGCGTACGTCGCGCCGGTCGCCTGGGAGCCTTCGTCCCAGACGGTCTCGTCCTTGCCCACCGGCGGGATCAGGACCAGGATCCGAGGGCTCGTCCCGACCTGCTGCTGGGCGGCGGCCCATTCCTTCGGGCTGACCATGCGGCCTTCGTGCCGGACCGCGACGGCGGGCCCGGAGTCGGTGTTGACGACGCCGCGGATGATCGGCGTCGCGAGCGCGAACGGGGCCGCGAACGGGCGTCGCGCGAAGGCCGTGATGCGCCAGGCGAGCTTCGCCAGACCGACGAGGCCGGCCACCTTGCCCTGACCGCGATCGAGCTGCTCCTCGGCATCGGGGTCCACCGGGGCGTCCTCGACGTTGAGGACAACGGCGCGGACGGTCTCAGGGCTGGAGGTCACGCTGGCAGCGTAGGGCCTCCGCTGCGCCGACAGGATCACCTGTGCCCACCGTCCGGCATGTCTGTGTCTCAGATCACACATCGCCGACCGCATTCAGTACGTTTGCGTTCACTCACGCGTATGGTGTCTGTGATGCTGTTGTTACTGGTGTTGCGTGACGATGGCGGTCTTCGCGGGTTACCGTCGGATGGGGAAGGGGGTGTCCGGGCGTGAGCGACGAGAAGGAATCACACTGCCAGTCGTGCGGCGATGCCCTGCTGCCCGGGGCCATCTACTGCATCGGCTGCGGCACCCCGCTCCTGGCTCCCCCGGAGCAGCACCGCCCGCTCTTCGTGGACGAGCTCGGCGACGAGGCGGCAGGTCGCAGCACACGGGGATACTTCTTCGACGACGCTACCCCGCCTCCGGAGCGACGGAAGGGCCGCACCGCCCCGATCCTGGTGATGATCGTGGTGCTGGTGCTCGTCGCCGGCGTGCTCGGGTTCATCTTCGGCAAGGACGGGAACGGACCCGTGCAGTCAGAGGCGGAGCCGGAGCCTTCGACCAGCCCCACCACGAGCGAGCCGTCGAGCGTGCCCTCAGTGGACCCGAGCGCTCCGCCGGAGGACCAGCTGCTCCGCATCTCCCGCCTCGACACCGAGACGGCCACCAAGCTCATCGGCACCTGGGTCCCGCAGCTCGCGGCGGTCGGTGCCGGCGACGGCGGTGACGCCGACTGGCACCAGGCACTGAGCCGCTACCAGAAGATCAAGACCCACCACCCCGACGCGCTGCTCCTCGACACCGGCGAGTGGCCGAGCTCGTACGTGAAGCCGGGCATGTACGCCGTCGTGGTGCCCCGCCCCAGCGACAGCTCCACACCCGCGCTGGAGTGGTGTGTCGAGCAGGGCCTGTCGAAGACCGACTGTGCGGCCAAGCACCTGGAGGTCTCGGGAGACCCGACGGACAACTTCGACGCCCAGTAGCGCCGACTCGCCCGAAAACGACAGCGCCCCTGCCGCGAGGCAGGGGCGCTGTGACGTACGTCTGAGGGTGATCAGGCGTCGGCCTTCTCGGTCTCCTCGGGAGCCTCGCCCTCAGCCTCGGGCTCGTCCTCACCGATGGTGCCGTCGGGGCGGAGGTTCTTCAGCTCGACGTGGTTGCCGGACTCGTCGGTGACCTCGGCGGCCTCGACGAGCTGGGCGAGCGCCTTGCCGCGCAGGATCTCCTGGACCAGCTCGGGCACGTGGTTGTGCTCGAGCATGTGGTTGACGAACTCCTGCGGGTCCTGACCGGACTGCTGCGCACGGCGCATCATGTGCTCGGTCAGCTCCTGCTGCTCGACCCCGATCTCCTTCTCCTTGGCGATCTGGTCGAGGATCAGCTGAGCGGCGACGGCGTCACGAACGCGGCGCTCGAGGTCTGCCTCGAACTCCTCGATCGTCTGCTCCTCGTCCTCGAGGTACTTCTCGAAGGTGAGGCCGGCGAAGCCGAGCTGCTGCTCGATGCCCTCGCGGCGCGCGTTGAGCTCGTCGGTGACGATGCTCTCCGGCAGCGGGATCTCGATCTGCTCGAGGAGCGCCTCGAGGACGGCGTCACGGGCGGCGGCGGCCTGCTCGAGGCGCTTGCCGTTGCCGAGGCGGCCGCGGACGTCCTCCTCGAGCTCCTTGACGGTGTCGAACTCGCTGGCGAGCTGGGCGAAGTCGTCGTCGTAGGCCGGGAGCTCCTGCTCCTGCACCTGGTTGACGGTGACGTTGACGTCGACCTCCTGGCCGATCAGCTCACCGCCCACGAGGGTGCTCTTGAAGTCCTTGGACTCGCCGGCGGACAGACCGACGATGGCCTCGTCCAGGCCGTCGAGCATGCCGCCCTTGCCGACCTGGTAGCTCATCCCGACGGCCTCGGCGCCCTCGACGTCCTCGCCGTCCTTGGTCGCCTTCAGGTCGATGACCACGAAGTCACCGTCAGCGGCGGGGCGTTCGACGTCCTTGAGGGTGCCGAAGCGCTCGCGCATCGCCTGGATCTGCTCCTCGACGTCAGCGTCGGTGAGCTCGATGTCCTCGACCTTGGCCTCGATGCCCTCGTAGTCGGGCAGCGTGATCTCGGGCTTGACGTCGACCTCGGCGGTGAACTCCAGCGTCTCGTTGTCCTCGAGCTTGGTGACCTCGATCTCCGGCTGCGCGAGCGGCTCGAGCGAGTTCTCCTGGAGGGCATCGAAGTACATCTGCGGGAGGACGTTGTTGACCGCCTCGGAGAGCACCGCACCGCGGCCGACCTGCTTGTCGATCACCTGGGGCGGGACCTTGCCCCGGCGGAAGCCGGGAACGTTGATCTGCTTGGCGATCTGCTTGTACGCCGCGTCGAGGCTCGGCTTGAGCTCCTCGAAGGGCACCTCGACGGTCAGCTTGGCCCGGGTCGGGCTCAACGTCTCGACGGCGCTCTTCACAGGGTGTCTCCTGTCGTTTGTTTCTGAGAATGATGTCGCGTGCAGGGGAATGAAATGTCGGGGCGACAGGACTCGAACCTGCGGTCTCCTGCTCCCAAAGCAGGCGCGCTAGCCACTACGCTACGCCCCGTCAAGGGCCCCTCCCCAATCAGCGGGAATGGCACTTGGAGCGGATGACGGGAATCGAACCCGCGTAATCAGTTTGGAAGACTGAGGCTCTACCATTGAGCTACATCCGCGCACGCGAGAGCCAGCGCCCTCGTGCGACCTGCGAAATCCTGCCATAGATCTGGCTCACACCTGTAACCGGCTCCCCTACCGGCCGGTTCGCAGGCTCGGTTCGGTCACCTGCGCCCGACCGCGACGAGCGCGCGATCGTCGGAGCTGGCGCTCAATCCCTCGAGCAGACGGCGCGCTCCCCCACCCCGTCCGGTGACCGCGAGATGGTCGGCGGTGGCGACCAGATTGCTGATGCCGCGCTCGAGGTCGACGCCTCGCGCCTCCACGACGCCGTCGGTGTAGAGCATCACCATGTCGCCCACCCCGAGCACTCCCTCGCAGGCGTCGAACTCGACGTCGTCGATGAGCCCCAGCACCGGGCCGTTGCTCTCGGCCTCCTCCCAGCGGCCGGTGGCGGCGCGGCGTAGGAGCGCGGGCGGGTGGCCGGCCGTGCGGATCTCGTACGCACCGTTGTCGAGGTCGATCGAGAGGTAGACCGCGGTCGCGAAGCCCTCCTGCCAGTCCTGGCGGAGGAGGTAGCGGTTGGCGGCCGGCAGGAACTCGGCCGGCGGTAGTGCGCCGAGGAGGCCACCGAACGCACCGGAGAGCTGAAGCGCTCTGGTGCCCGCACGCTCCCCTTTGCCGGAGACGTCGACGACGACGATCTCCAGCCGGTCGGCCTCCCGCGCGGCCACCACGAAGTCACCGGCGAACCGGGTGCCGCCCGCCGGTAGGACGGCCGAGTCCGCGAGCCAACCTGGGGGCATAGGCGGAATCGCACCCTGGTCGAGCTTGTGGGTCAGGTCGAGCAGCATCAGCTCGTCGTTCAAGCCGCCCACCCCGAGGTAGGTGCGGCGCATCGCGACGAACAGCACGATCGCGCCGAGCAGGAAGTGCACACCGATGGCGGCGGCATCCCGGTCGGAGAGCGTCACCTGGCTGGCGGCGACCACGATCATCACCATCACGAACACGACGAACCAGCTGAGGGTACGCGGCCCGAGCAGCACCGCCCCGAGCAGGAGCGGCACGGTGAGGACCGCAACCGGGACCACCTGCAGCCAGCCCGTCTGAACCGCCGCGAGGACCGTCAGGACGATGGTGAGCAGCCCGAGCCACAGCACCGCTCGCAGCTCCGGGTCACGGAACCTGCGGCGGATCGCGTTGCTCCGCAGGCGGTCTGCGAAGGCATGGCTCGACATGGCCTCACTCTAGGTCTCGAGGTGGGGGCTGCGTGGTCGTTCTCGCAGGCCGGAGAGTAGTGCGGGCTACTTCTTTACGGTCGTCCGGGGCCGGTACGTGCGCTGGCACTTCGGGCACCAGAACAGGTTGCGCTGCTGCAACTCGGTGGCGCGTACGCTCGTGCCGCACACCAGGCACGGCTGGCCGTTGCGGCGGTAGACGTAGACCTCGCCGCCGTGGTCGTCCTTGCGCGGCGGACGGCCCATCGCCTCGGGCGTGTGCTCGTCGCGGACGGTGTCGATGCGGTTCCTCTGGACGCCGAGCTTCATCAGCTCGACCAGGTCGTCCCAGATGGCATCCCACTGCTGCCTGCGCAGGGTGTTGCCCGGCCGCATCGGGTCGATCCGGTGCCGGAAGAGCACCTCGGCGCGGTAGACGTTGCCCACCCCGGCCAGGACGGACTGGTCCATCAGCAGCGCGCCGATGGTCGTACGGCTCCGGCTGATCCGCAGCCACGCCCGGTCCGGGTCGGCGTCGTCGCGCAGCGGGTCCGGGCCGAGCTTCGCGACCACCGCGTCACGCTGGGCCGCGGTGACCAGGTTGCACGTGGTGGCGCCGCGCAGGTCCGCGTACGTCTCGCTGCCGGTCACGCGCAGTCGGACCTGGCCGATCGGCAGCGGCGGCTCGCCTGCGTGCGGCTTCAGGTCGAGCTTGCCGTAGAGGCCGAGGTGGATGTGGACGTACTGCTCCCCCGGGAACTCGACGAACAGCTGCTTGCCCCATGCCTCGGCACCGGCGACGACCTGGCCGTCGAGGAGCGCGGCGGAGTCGGCGAACCGGCCCTGCGGGCTGCTGACCCTGACCCGCTGGCCGGCGAAGGCGTCGCTCAGATCGAGCGCCAGACGGTGGAGGGTGTGCCCCTCGGGCATCCCCGGATCAGTCCTGGTCCTCGGCGGGCCCCAGGCCCTTGGCCGAGTCGGGAAGCGGCGGACGTACGCCGTCGGCGTCGTAGGCGTGGAGCTGGTCGATGCGGCGTACGTGCCGCTCGTCCTCGCTGAACGGCTCGGCCAGGAAGATCTCGACGAACTTCGTCATGTCCTCGAGGCTGTGCATCCGGCCACCCACCGCGACCACCTGGGCGTTGTTGTGGTCACGAGCGAGCTTGGCCGTCTCCTCGCTCCACGCGAGCGCACAGCGGATGCCGGTCACCTTGTTGGCCGCCATCTGCTCACCGTTGCCCGATCCGCCGATCACGACCCCGAGGCTGTCCAGCCCCTGCTCCCGGTCCCGGACCACGCCCTCGGCCGCCCGGATGCAGAAGACCGGGTAGTCGTCGAGTGCGTCATAGACGAACGGGCCATGGTCGACAGGCTCGTAGCCGAGCTCCGTCAGACGGTTGATCAGATGGGACTTCAGTTCGAGACCGGCATGGTCACAGCCGATGTGGACGCGCATGCCTCCCATCCTCTCTTACCGCTGCTGGATCTTCGGATTTGGTGGTTGGTGTTTCTTGTTGG
>JALZDD010000237.1 GCA_030862715.1 Actinomycetota bacterium
GCGCGCACGTACTCCGCCAAGGACCCGACGGACTCGAAGACCTCGGCGTTGATGTCGTCCTCGTCCATCTCGAAGCCGAAGCGGTCCTCCAGGACGGTGATCAGCTCGACCAGGGCGAGCGAGTCGAGCTCGGGCAGGGAGCCGAAGAGCAGGGTGCCCGCGTTGAGCGTGCCGGCGCTGTGGTCGGTGCCGATCACCTCGGTGATCGCCTCGGCCACCCGGTCGAGGATCGATTCGGTGGTGTCGATGGTCATGGACGTACTCCTTCGGTTCGGAAGATTCAGGGGACTCAGACGAGCACTTCGAGCGGCGCCGGGTGGCTCAGGAAGGCGGTGGGGCTGGCGGTGAGGCCGTACGCCCCGGCCTGGTGGACCACGACCAGGTCGCCGACCTCGGCGCGGGGCAGGCTCACCTTGTCGCCGAGCAGGTCCAGGGGCGTGCACAGGCAGCCGACGACCTGCACGGTCTCCTCCGCAGCCTCGGTGTCACCAGTAGCAGCCGCGACGGAGATCGGGTAGTTCCGTCGGATGACCTGGCCGAAGTTGCCGGAGGCGGCGAGCTGGTGGTGCATGCCGCCGTCGACGATCAGGAAGGTCTTGCCGCGGGAGATCTTGCGGTCGACGACGCGGGTGACATAGACGCCGGCCTCGCCGACGAGATAGCGGCCGAGCTCGATGACGACCTGCGCGGACGGCAGCGCAGGACGGACGCGGGTGGCCAGCAGCTCCTCGAGACGCGATCCGACCAGCGGGAGGTCGAGCGGCTGATCCTGGGTGTAGTACGGGATGCCGAAGCCGCCGCCGATGTTGAGATAGGTCATCGCCGAAGGAAGGTCACCGGCCAGCCGCAGGACGAGGTCGACGGTGCGCTCCTGAGCCTCGGCGAGGATCTCGGCGTGCAGGTTCTGGGAGCCGGAGAAGACGTGGAAGCCGGCCACCTCGACGTCGCGGTCGTGCAGCGTCTTGAGCAGCAGCGGCATTGTCTCGGCATCGACCCCGAACTGCTGGGCGCCACCGCCCATCCGCATCCCGGAGCCCTTGACCTCGAAGTCCGGGTTGACCCGCACCGCGACCCGCGGCCGGATCCCGAGCCGCTCGGCGGCCTCGACGAGGCGGTCGGCCTCCAGCGGTGACTCGATCTCGACGAGCACCCCGGCCGCGACGGCCTGGGACAGCTCGGCGACCGACTTCCCCGGCCCCGCGAAGCTCACCGCCCCCGGAGCGATCCCCGTGTCGAGCGCCACCCGCATCTCGGCCCCCGAGGCGACGTCGAGCGCGTCGACGGTGCGAGCCAGGTGCTGCACCACCGCGGGCATCGGGTTGGCCTTGACCGCATAGCTCAGGTGCACATCCCCGGGCAGCGCCTCGCGCAACGAAGCGATCCGGGCGTCGATCGCGGCCCGGTCGTAGGCGAAGAACGGGGTCGATCCGACCCGCTCCGCCAGCAGCCGCACGGGCACACCCCCGACGGCTATGCCCCCAACGTTCGGCATCTCACCACTCCAGACATGTCAGCTCGCTGTACAGGTAGTCGACCCGGGCCGGGTCGAGGGCGTCGCTGCGCAGCATCTTCGGCCGCGACCGCGAGAGCCGGTAGGAACCGTCCGGCGCCCCGCCGGCGACCCGGTGCTCGACCAGGGTCGCCGCGACGCCGTGCTGGGTCAGCAGGTGCGAGGCCAGCCGCGGCGCGTGCCGCCGGAGCAGCTCCGGGTTGCTCGCGTAGAGGACCGAGGCGAAGGCGCGTACGCCCTTGCGCGTGTCCTTGCGGGCCACGACGTAGCAGTGCTCGGAGCGGGTGCTCAGCACCACGTGCCGGGCCGCTGCCGCGGCACGGTGGTCGGCATAGAGCTCCCGCTCCTCGCCCTGCAGCACCGAGTCGAGTACGTCGGGACGACTGCTCACCCGCACCCCGCGCCGCCTCGGCAGCACAGTGCCAGGCGAAACGGCCGGCACCAGCGACGTGGTCGTGTCCAGGTCGGTGAACTTGAGCTTCCGGTTGAGCGCGATCACGTTGCCCGAGGGCGAGAAGTCGGTGAACTCGTAGCCGGGCTGCTTGAGCAGCGTGGTCAGCAGCCGCAGCCCCTGATGGCGGTGGCTGTCGAGCACGCACCAGGCACCCAGGTTGCAGATCTGCAACGTCTCCGTGCCGACCCGACGCTCGGAGTAGTAGGCGAGGTAGGCCCCGACCACCCGCTCCCCCTCGGCGAGGAAGAACCCGTGGTTGGGCTGGGGTACGTCCCACGGCACCCGCAGCGCCTGGGTCCACTCCAGCTCCCGCACCCGAGGGTTCAGCTGCTCGTGCAGGAACGTCGAGACGGCCGGAAGGTCCTCGGCGGTGATCGGAGCGAGCACGGCCTTCATGCGCTCGCCACCCACTCGGGCCCACGCGGGGCGCTCATCCGGCGGCGGCTGACCAGGGTGCGTACGGCACGCCGGGAGGTCTGCTGCCCCAGCAGCGCCCGGCTGCACTCGCGGGCCAGCACCATCAGCCAGTACACAGCTCCCTGGACGCGTCCGCGGCGGACCGTGAAGAGCCGCACCCGGTTGGCGACCAGCAGCGCCCACAGCCCGGGTGAGGTGGTGGACTCGCCACCGAGGTGCACGGCGCGGGCGGCGGGCACGAACCGCACCCGGAAGCCGCGGTCGCGGGCACGCAGGTGGAACTCGGTCTCCTCGGAGTAGAGGAAGTAGGACTCGTCCCAGGGGCCGCACTCGCGCCAGCACTCCGCGCTGATCAGCTGCGTCGACCCCTCGGCCCAGTCGGTGTCCTGGCCGCGCTCGTACTCCGCCGGGTCGGCCACGATCTCCCCCGCCCACCGGACCCGTCCGGCGCGGTTGGCGCCCACCACGGCATCGGCGAACGCCCGCACCAGGCTCGGGGCGCCACGCATCGACTCGATCAGCCGTCCGTCGGCGTCGACCAGCCGGGGCACGGCGACGCCGACCCCAGGCACGAGCTCGCGCGCGAGCGCCGCGACACAGTCCGGCTCGAGACGTACGTCCGGGTTGAGCACCAGCACCGCGTCGATGTCGGGATCCAAGGCGAAGGCGGCCGCGACACCCGCGTTGATCCCGGCGGCATAGCCGCCGTTGCGGCCGGTCTCGACGACCGTCGCGTCCGGCCCGAGGCGGCGCGCCGTCGCCACGGTGTCGTCGGCGGAGGCGTTGTCGGCGACCACCAGCCGCCACCCGAGCCCGGCGAGCCCACCCGGCAGAGAGCCGACGAGATCGGCCAGCAGGTGAGCGCTGTTGTAGGTCACCACCACGACGGCGACGGTGCGGATGGGAAGCGACACGTCATGAGTCTCGGCGGGGTTCACCCCCACCGGACCCTTCTCCCGATCGCAGATCCCCCGTATGAGGTAGGCCTTCGCACAGGTCGGCCGGACGCGGTCTCCGGATCCCTAGCGTGGAGGGCATGCCCGCCCACGTGACCAACATCTGCTTCCACGGCATCGGCGAGCCCGAGCGCGAGCTGGAGCCCGGCGAGGACCGCTACTGGATCAGCCAGGACGCCTACGAGGACATCCTCGATGCCGTCGCCGGCCGCCCCGAGGTGCGGATCAGCTTCGACGACGGCAACCACTCCGACGTCGCGATCGGGCTGCCTGGCCTGCAGGCCCGCGGCCTCACCGCGACCTTCTTCGTGCTGGCGGGACGGCTGGGGAAGCCGGGAAGCGTCGACCGCCTCGACGTCCGTCTCCTACGGGTGGCGGGCATGCGGATCGGCACCCACGGCATGGACCACGTCAGCTGGCGCGGCCTCGACGCCGCAGGAGTACGCCGCGAGCTGATCCAGGCCCGCGAGCAGATCATCATGGCGGCCGGCGAGACGGTGGACGAGGCGGCGCTCCCGCTCGGCCGCTACGACCGCGCCACGCTGCGTCACCTGCGCCGCCTGAGCTACACCCACGTCTACACCAGCGACCGTGCCCAGGCGGTGGCCGGAGCCTGGCTGCAGCCGAGGTTCAGCATCACCTCGGACGACGACGGGGCCAGCGTACGCAGCCACATCCTGACCGGGCAGGGCATCGCCAGGAGGGTGGAACGCCAGGCTGCGGGCCTGGTCAAGAGGCTGCGCTGACGGTCACGACGCCAGCACGGTCCGAATCAGGACGCGGTCGAACTTGCCGTTCGGGGAGCGCGGAAGCTCAGAGCGTACGTCGATGGTCGAGGGGACCATGTAAGGCGGCATCGCGCGGCGCAACGCGGTCAGCAGCCGGTCGACCTCGATCTCCGCCTCGCCGGCGGGAGGGGTCACCAGCAGCACGATCCGCTGCCCGAGCCGGTCGTCGGGCAGGCCGAGCGCCACCGCGTCGCGGACCAGGCCGGTGTCGTAGGCGACCTCCTCGATCTCGGTCGGGCTGACCCGGTAGCCGGATGTCTTGATCATGTCGTCCAGGCGCCCGACGAAGTAGAGGAAGCCCTCCTCATCGGCGACGACGCGGTCCCCGGACCACACGCACAGCTCGGGCGTACGCCAGGACGCCTGCTCCCGCGGCAGCGGCCGGAACCGCTCGGCGGTCCGCTCCGGATCGCCCCAGTAGCCCTGGGCCACCAGCGCGCCGCGATGGACCAGCTCCCCCTCCTCACCGGGCTCGCACGGTGTCCCGTCGGGGCGTACGACGAGGACCTCGGCGTTCGGAATCGCCTTGCCGATGGAGTCCGGTCGGCGGTCCACTTCGGCCGGGTCGAGATAGGTGGAGCGGAACGACTCGGTCAGCCCGTACATCAGAAAAGGTCGCGCCGCCGGGAAGTGCTCGCGGAGCCGCTGCAGCGTGGCCCGCGGCATCCGGCCGCCGGTGTTCGCGAAGTAGCGCAGACCGGCCCGAGCCTCCGGCGGCCACTCGGCGCCGGCCAGCTGCAGCCACAGCGGCGGTACGCAGGTCAGACCGGTCACGCCATACTCCGCGCAGAGCGTTGGCACCTCGCCGGGCAGCAGGTAGTTCATCAGCACCACGTGCGCGCCGGCCGCGAACGCGGTGGTGATCTGGCTGAGCCCGGCATCGAAGCTGAGCGGGAGCACCGAGAGGATGACGTCCTCGGGTCCGTTGCCGAGGTAGCTGCTGACGCTCTCGGCGCCCACCACGAGGTTTCGATGGCTCAGCACCACGCCCTTCGGCATCCCGGTGCTGCCCGAGGTGTAGAGGATCGCGGCCAGGTCCTGGTCGATCGTCACATCGAGAGGCGCGGCGACATCGGTCGGGAGCACGTCGGCCAAGGCGTGCACCTCGATGTCGAGTGCGATCTCGTCGGGGACCCCGGTGCCGACCAGGACGATGTGCTCGAGCGCCTCGCACCTCTTCAGCTCCTCGCGGAGCAGGACCAGCCGCTCGCGTGAGGTGATGAGCACCTTGACCGAGCAGTCGTCGAGGATGTGAGCGACCTGGCCGCCCTTGAGCAGCGGGTTGACCGGCACGAAGACCGCACCCGCGGCCGTGGCTCCGAAGATCGAGGCGACCGTCTCGGGTCGCTTCTCCAAGAAGATCGCGCAGCGGTCCCCGCGAGCCAGGCCGAGGTCGCCGAGCCCGGCGGCGACCGCGCAGGCCGAGGCCCAGACGTCGGCGTAGCTCTGCGTGACGCCCTTGTAGGAGAGCGCCGGGGCATCCGGTCGCGCGAGCGCGTGCTCGCGCAACAGCGAGTGGAGCGCAACCCTCATCGCGTCCGCACCGCGATCATCGACTTGGTCAGGCCGAGGAGCCTCTCCTTGAGGATCTCGGAGTCCGGGAAGTACGAGCGCATCTCCGTCATCCCGACCAGCTCGGTCCACTGCACGTCCGCCATCGCCTCGGACCGGGATGCGGGAAGCGTGTGGACCAACGGCCAGCGCTCGGCGACCCGGGCCCTCAGCGCCATCGGCAGGAACTGCATCCCGGGGAAGAGCCAGTGCGGCTCGATCGGGAAGTACCGGTAGGGCGTCTGGACCCAGTGCCGCGGTGCGGCCTGACGGATCTGCTCGGCCAGCCTCGACCGCTGGGCGTGGCCACCGACGTGCTCGAGCAGGGAGTTGGAGAACACCAGGTCGTACGCGACCGGAGCCCCCGCATCCTCCAACGCGCTGCGTGCGTCGCAGGCGTCTCCCGTCACCGGCGTCAGCCAGCCCTCCTCGGAGACCCCAGGCTCGGTCAGGTTGAGCACCACGACATGCCCGGGGCGTACTGGTGCCCGCAGCCAGGACTCGGCCGTGCCACCGACGTCGAGCACCTTCATGTCGGCGATGTCAGGGAAGAGCGTCGTGAACCTCTCCCAGCGCCGCAGCCGCAGCTTGGCACCCAGGGACGCGGGAGAGTCCACCAGTCGGGATCGGAGCTCGAGCTTCACCCGGTAATCGTCAACGGCGTACCCACCCGACGGACGGCTCACGGAACCCGGATCCCCCGTATCAGGTAGGCGCGGGCGCACTGTCCAGGTATGCGACCGCCCGAGCAACATGGCGAGATACCGATTTTGGATGATGCTCGTGACGTCAGAATCTGTGCAGGGTCGGGTATCGCAACGGCGCTGTCTACATCCGAATGGTGCAACACATGCAAATCTCGGCACGTCGAACCTCCGGACCGGCACGCTCTCGAGGTTCTGCCCGAAGACCAGCTCTCCTCGTCGGCAGCGCCCTGATCACGGTTGCCGCCATCGCCGCCTGGGTGATCTGGCCGATCTCGCAGAGCCAGGCGGAGGCGGTCAGCCTGCTTCACGACGATGCGGTCCCCGCGATCGTGACAGACCCGGATCGCCGTCCGGTCGAGCTGGGCCTGCGGTTCCGGGTGACCGAGCCGGTCGAAGCCGTCGCGGTGCAGTTCTACAAGAGCTCCGCGAACGCCGGGCCACATACGGGCACCCTGTGGTCCGAGCGGGGTCGTGAGCTCGCCACGGCACAGTTCGGCGACGAGGCCCGGCGCGGCCTCCAGGTGGCAGAGCTCGACCGCAAGGTGGACCTCGAACCCGGCCGGGACTACGTCGTCTCCTACACCGCCCCCAAGGGCCGCTACTCCACCGACCAGAACTTCTTCGCCGAGCCCGTCTCCACGGGACCGATCACCGCCGGGGCCAACGCCGGCGTCTATTCCTACCGACCCGGGTCCTTCCCCACCCGGACCTTCGGAGCCAACAGCTACGCGGTCGACATCGTGGTGCGCAGGACCGGCTCCATCCAGTCGTTCTCCCCTTCGCCCACCCCCTCTTCGACGACCTCGTCATCGGCCGGTTCGTCCGCCAGGCCCCAGACCCCGTCTCCGAGCTCGCCCACCTCGAACCCGGCTTCCGCGAATCCCACGTCACCTCCCCCGAGCTCGGCGTCGCCGAAGGCCACCGCCGACACTCAGCCTCCGACCTCAATACCCGACGGGTTCCCGAACGCGGCGACCACCGGTGTGCCCGCGGGAGTACGGCTGGCTCCCTACACGGGACCGTGCAACATCACCACGGCTGGCACCGTGATCGACAGCAAGATCGTGAACTGCACATTGAACGTACGTGCAGCCGACGTGACGATCCGCAAGTCGGTGATCAACGGGACCGTGTACAACGACGAGGCGTCCAACGGGCTCGGGTTCACCATCGTCGACAGCGAGGTCCGGATCGGCAACCGCGGGGGCACGGGCATCGGCAACGTCGGCTTCACCGCCGTGCGCGTGGAGGTGACCGGCGGCAACCGCTCGATCAACTGCTGGCGCAACTGCACCGTCCGTGACTCCTACGTGCACGGCCAGTTCACCGATCTGAGCGGTGTCGCACACGAGTCCGGGATCCGCATGGGCTCAGGCGGTGTCATCAGCCACAACACGATCGCCTGCGACGCGCCCGACGTCCCACCCGACGCGGGCTGCTCGGCAGGTCTGACCGGATACGGGGACTTCGCCACCGTGGAGGACAACCTCATCGAACGCAACATGTTCCTGGTGACAACCGGGGGCACCTGCGCCTACGGCGGCTCGTCGCAGGGCAAGGCCTACGGCGACGCCAACCACATCCGCTTCATCGACAACGTGTTCCAGCGCACCGCGGCGCGGCCGAACTGCGGGTACTGGTTCCCGATCTCGTCCTTCGACTCCTCAGCGCCCGGCAACGTCTGGCGTGGAAACGTGTGGTCGGACGGCGGGGTCGTGAACCCGGGGTGACGGCTCCGTCGGTCGTGCGCGGACGAGCCGGTGCAGAGCGCCGGCGAGACCGACCATCAGGATGAAGCAGCCCGAGGACTGCGGGAAGGCGAACAGGTCGTAGAAGGCCATCGCCGTCGCGCCCGCAAGGACCGCGGCGAGTAGTCCCTGGGCGAGCTCACGGTCGAAGTCGGTGGTCGCGGCCTCCCGCGCGGCGCGAGCGGTGAAGGCGGCGACCAGGATGACCGCCAGCAGGGCGGCCATACCGATCAGCCCGGTCTCGATGGTGTGGCCCAGGTACTGGTTGTCGAGGATCCAGTACTGCGGCAGGAAGGTCCCGGGCCCGCGACCCAACCATGGGTCACGCGCGATGAACTGGAAGGCCACGCCGTAGGCATCTGTCCGGGAGGCCACGCTGGCATCGTCGCTGGCGCCCACGAACAGCCCGGTGAGGACGCCGAGCATCCCGGGCACCATGAGGTAGACCAGGCCCGAGATCACGGCCATGCAACCGAGCGCCACCAGACGCATCCGCCAGCTCCAGCGGAAGGCGAGGACGATGATGGCGACGGCGGTGCAGAGGATGGCGGAGCGCGAGATCACCATGAAGATCGCGATCGCGACGACAGCCAGGGCGGCTCTGTAGAGCCAGCGTCGTGTGGGTGCGTGCAGGGCGTACACGATCACCAGCGGCAGCACCATCGACAAGATGACGCCGTATTCGATCGGGTGGGTGGAGGTCCCGCTCAGCCGTGGCATACCGCTGCGTTCGTACAGGCCGATCTCGATCCCACGCGCGGAGAGCCCAGGGATGGTGATCCGGTCGACCAGAGCCTGTCGTGTCACGAACTGGGCCAGGCCCAGCACCGCCACCAGCCCGATCCCGATCACCAACCGGCGCGCCACCGCATGCAGCCGGTCGAGAGACGAGATCCCCTCGGCCGCCACCATGGCGAGTCCGGCGAGACCGATCATCCTGAGCAGTCCGCTGTCGGCGGGCGTCAGCTCGTTGCCGGGCATGGGGCCCGACATCGCCAGCACGTAGGAGGCCATCACGGCCAGGAGAAGCCCGAGGACCGCGATGCGCAACGGCTGGACCCCGAGGTCGATCCGGTAGGCCCGTTGGACGTGATACCAGACCCACCACAGGAACGCACCGATCGCGACGATCGTCGCCGGCGCACCGGCCGTGCCCAGTGCGGGCACGACGAGCACCGACCGGATGGAGAGCAGCACGACGATGTAGACCGTCAAGATGGTGGCGGCGTCGATCGACCGGGGCGCACCTACCCTCGGCTCACCGGGATTCCGCACACCGGTGGGCGGATCGGTCCGCATCGCCTCTCACCCGCGTCGTGCCGCGGACGACTGCTCGTCCTGCGGTACGACCTGGGCGAACCCGTTCCGGGGAGGTCTCGCCCGGCCATGCGGCTCCAGGGGCTCCACGACGCTGGGGTTGGCGCGGTCCTCGCCGAAGGGACCGGCATCGTACGGCTCGTCCTCACGCTGACGCCGACCACCGCGGCTGCGCGAGAGCAGCAGACCGTCCAGCAGACCGATGCCGAGGAGGCCACCCACCATGACCCCCGCACCGGCGACGATCCCGGCACGGAGCTGGTCCTTGGTCACCTCCTGCGCGGTCTCGTCGATGGTGAGCTCCTGGACCGTGATGTACTCCCGGCGCTTGATCCCGAGGTCGGTCTGCAGGTCGCTGAGCACGCTCGGGACCGTCGTGAACAGCGTGTTGAGAGCCCCGATCGTGGCTTCGTCGCTCGGACCGGTCACCTCGACCACGATGATCGGGCCACTGACCGCCATGTCGGCGTACATCTCATACCCCACGCCCGGATGGCTCTTAGCGACGTCCGCCCGAGCCGTTCTGGAGGTCATCGCGCGGATGAGGATGTCGCGGGCCGGGTTGAGCCCACCCAGGGAGAGGTACGGGTTGCCCTCGATCCGCTCGCCCGCTCGCGTCGTGCCTTCGGGCGGGAAGAGGAGCAGCGTGCCCTGTGCGGTGTAGGACGGACCCACCCGTCCCATCATCACCACCACGGCGACGACGGTCAGGCCCAGCGAGACGATCACGAGATACCAACGTCGCGCCAGGGCCCCCCACACCGCGCTGAGTTCCATGTCCGGTCGCTTTCGCTCGACAGCAGCTGCGGGCATCCCTCGTGCCCAGCAATGGCAATCGTCAGGTCCTCCGGCCCGCGGTGAGCCACACCCTCGTGGTCATACCCAAGACGAGGTACGACGCCACCGATGGTGGTCGCCGGCAGGCGGCGAGGCTCAAGGTGTTGACTGTGACAGCACTCGAACTCGTCCGCCTGCTGCTGCGCAGGTGGTACGTCGTCGCGGTCTGCGCCCTGATGACGGTGGGCGGGTCACTGGTGCTGCTCGACCGTCCTCCGGTCTACTTCACCCAGTTCGAGGTGGTGCTGCTGCCACCGAAGGAGTCCGTGAATCCGAACACGCTCCGCGAGGACCCCTATGGGATGGTCCCGATGGCCGGCCTGCTCGTGGAGGAGTACAACCAAGGCCGCCATCCGCTCAACATGAGCACCACGGAGACGACTCTCTACGGAGAGGGCCTCGACCAGGGCGTACGAGTCCGGATGCGCAACGTGGGCAACCAATGGCTCCCGGTCTACAACCACCCGGTGATCGACGTGCAGGTCGTGGACCCGGACGCGGCCCGCGTCGAGGAGGAGGCGGCCCGCATCGCCCGCAACCTCGACAAGATTCTCGATCGGCGCCAGGACGAGCTCGGCGTGCGCCAGGTGTCGCGGATGTCCACCGAGATGGCACCTGAGGACGTGGTCGTCCAGGAGGTCCGAGGTAGCCGGGGACGTACGGCCGGAGGGCTCGCCCTGCTGGGAGGATCCCTCACCGTGGTCGCGGTGATCTGGCTCGAGCGACTCTCGCGGGCCCGCGCAGCACGCCTGGCGCTATCCCGAGAGCAGGCCGGCTCGGCAGGCCGCGAGCTCATCTCGCAGCGGTGACGCCGGAGCCCCGCAGGGCGTCCGCTGCGAGCGAGAGGTTGAGAAGGAACGCGACCGTGCTGGGCCCGGGCTGGTGCTGACCCGCCAGCACGGCGTCGAGCCAGCTGGGCTCAACCACCTCGCTCTCCGCGAGACCGGCGAGCGAGTCGGGGTGAGCGCGCCAGTGCCTGATCACCGCGTCGGCGAGGATCTCGCCGCCAACCGGTGGCCGGCCACGGTGCCGGACCCGCTGACCGAGCTTGCGGCCGGCCTTGGCCGCAGTCGTCGTACCGCGGCGCCAGGAGCTACGCCATCCGGGCGTGGCGTACGTCGCTGGCGAGGGGCGTCCCTCGAGCGGCAGGCCGGCCAGCTCGGTGTCCAGCTCGACCTGGAGCCGGGCGAGGAACCGCGAGCCCGCCTTGTCCGAGGGCGCAAGGGCCCGGGCGTTCGCGATCCAGCGGTCGTCCAGCATCGGGTTGACGATCCGGCGGCGGGCGCTCACCGGGGACTCGGTCGCCCCCGCCCAGTGCTGCATCCGCTGGCCGAGGTAGAGGTCGTCGGTCGCCTCGAACCACGGACGCCCGCCGTCGACGAGTGCGCCCAGGACCTCGGCGTGGGCGACGTCGCGCGCAAGCTCCCGGAACTCCGGCCGGAGCGCTGATGACTCGACGGCCTCGTTGACGAACATCCGCCAGTCGGCCAGGCGCCGTGCCCGCGACTCGGTCACCGGGCCGTCGCCGTCACGACCGAGGTAGTAGAACCCGCGGGCCACCTCTCCCCCGAGGCCGGAGATCCGGGGCCCCGGCATCGCCCGGGCCTCGGCGAAGTCCAGGGCGGCCCAGGCCAGTGGGTCCGCGCCGAGCTCGATCGCGCCGGCGGCCGCCACACATCGTGCGTACGCCTCGTCCGGCTCGAGCGCGTCGAGGCCGTCCACGCTGAGGATCTCGTGTCGCATCCCGTAGCGACGGGCGAGATCGCCGGCGATCATCACGTCCGGAGAGTCCGGTCGGCCGAGCGTCACCACCCGGAGGCCGCGCCGGCGCCGGGGCTCGATCGCGGAGAGCAGCAGGCGCGAGTCCTGGCCGCCCGTGAGCTGGAGGACTGCGTCGGGATGGTCGTCGAGATAGGCGCCCAGGTAGCTGCGGAGCATGCTGCTCATCGAGGTGACGGCGGTGGAGAGCGGGATGAGTGTGTCGTCCGGCTCGTCCGTGAAGGTGTCGGTGCGGAGCCTGCCGTCCCGGATCTCGACCAGCCCGCCGGCAGGCACCTTCGTGATCGACTCGAACAGGCTGCGCCCGTGCAGCTGCCAGCCGAGCAGGCTCTGCACGGCGAGGCCGTCGCGGTCCAGCGATGTCGGTGCCAACCGTGCCAGAACCCGCGCCGATGTGGAGACCGCCGCCCAGCCTTCGCCCACGCGGTAGTAGAGGTGACGGAACCCGAGGGCGTCGGTTGTGGCGGTGACGGCGTCTCCCGTGTGCTGCACGGCGCCGAAGGTCGGCAGCGTCTCGGCCAGCGCCCTACGGTCCCCTGCGGCCAGCGTCCGGGCTACGTCCGTGGGCTCGAGAGCCTGCTCGCGACGCCTCAGCTCGCGCGTGAGCACCAGCGTGAGGCCGCTGACGAGGGGCCCGTCGGCGAGCCCCCACGTGGCCGTCTGGAGCCCGGAGCGCGTGCCGTCGCAATCAGCCTCAGGAACCACGGCCCTCGCCGCCGGGGCCAGGGCCGGAGGGTGCCTGCCGAGTGCTGTGGAGACAGCCGCGAACCCTGGTGGTGACATGGTCATGGCAAGAACCCTAGGAACGCCTCGCGGCGGACCCGGCGCCGTCGATCTCGGGTACCCAATCCACGGGAGCGCGTCCTCTGGCGGTGTCCTCGATGATCCTGAGCACACCTTGCTGGGTGAGTGCCCAGCTGTCGCTGCGTACGCTGCCGGAGGCAGCCGCTGCTCGGGCCGGGATGTCGGTCGTCTCGACGGCATCCGCGAGTGCATCCGCGATGCCGCCCGGCGTCGGGGGCGCCCAGGCGACGTAAGGGGCGTTCATGTCGGCCCGGGCGTCGGGCGAGGAGTTGACCACCGGGACGCAGCCGGCGGCGAGCATCTCCTCGGCGACCAGCGAGATGTTGGTGAACGACATCGCCAGACCGGCGATGCAGCTGTTGTAGAGCGCGTTCAGTTCCTCCGGGGTGAGCCGGCCGTGGTCGACCACCGGGATCCCGAGGTCGGGCACGGACGAGCCGTAGACGTGGATGGTCTGGTCGGGATGGCGCCGGTGGAACTCCGCGAGCGCGAGGGTGCCGAGCAGGTAGCCCCGCCGCGCCAGGCCGGGCTTGGCGTAGAAGACCACCCCGGAGCGTGGTCCGCGGTTGTGCAGCGAGTAGACCGTGGTGTCGCACGAGAAGGGCACCATCTCCGAGGCGACGCCCAGGTCCTCGCGCAACCGACGGTGCACCATCTCCCCCAACGCGATGTTGGTGAACCCGAACCGGTAGGTGTCGGCGGCCAGCTCGTACTCCGACCCGCGCGGCGAGAACAGCGGCTCGTAGTCCTGGATGAAGTAGAACCGGTGCAACGGCGTCGTCGCCCGGGAGGCGAGCACGTGCGCCGACTCCCATCCGGTCGCGACGCAGGCGTCCAGCCCGTCGAACCCTTCGTCGACCGAACGCACCTCGGCCCGGACGCCCGGCCACGACGTCCGGACGACCTCGGCCTGCGCGGCGGTCGAGCCGTGATGGCGGTCGTAGAGCAGCACGACGCAGCGGTGGCCGGCCCGCTCCAGCGCCTCCACCATCCGGAACATCGTGGTGTGGCCACCCGACCCTGCTGCAGGCGGCGTCGTGAGCCAGCCGACCACGAGCGGGCGTCCGCCGGGCACGGGCGCCACGGGACCCGGCTCGAGACGGGTGGAGTCGGCGATGTCCTCGGGCAGCAGCCCGAAGTCGAGCGTGTGTCCGTCGAGATGCTGATAAGCCCGCCGGACCGCACGTCGCACGATGCCGCGTGGCCCCTCGCGCCGAAGTTTCCCGGCGAGGCCGCCGAGCGTGCTGCCGCTCATCGGGTCACCTCCGTAGCGCAAGCGCCAGAGTACGGACGCGACCCGATGACAGGCCGTTTGATCGCTCGCTGACGCTCGCTCACCGCCGCACCGCCTTGCTGAGTGCGTCGGCGACGATCTCCTGCTGTTCGCCGGTGATGCCGGGGAACAGCGGCAACGAGATGATCTCCGCCGCGAATGCCTCCGCGACCGGGAACGAGCCGATGCCGTGGCCGAGCCCGGAGAAGGCGGGCCACAGGTGGATCGGGGCGGGGTAGTGGATGCCGGCGCCGACGCCGGCTTCCATGAGCTCATGCAGCACCCGGTCGCGGTCGGCGACCCGGGCGACGTAGAGGTGCCAGACATGCTGGTTACCCGGCAGGACCCGCGGCAGGGTGACCCCTGGCAGATCCGCCAGCAGGGTGGCGTACCGCTGGGCGGCGTCGTCACGCTCGGCGTTCCAGCCCTTCAGCCGTTCGAGCTTGAGGGAGAGCACAGCCGCCTGCACGGAGTCCAGGCGGGAGTTGGTGCCGATGTCGAGGTGCTCGTACTTCGCGATCCCGCCGTGGTTGCGCAGGGCACGGACCCGGTCGGCGATCTCCGCCGACGCCGTCGTCACCGCTCCCGCGTCGCCATAGGCTCCAAGGTTCTTCCCCGGATAGAAGCTCGTCCCGGCGACCTCGCCGAAGGACCCCGCCGGGCGGCCGTTCCGGCTGGCTCCCTGGGACTGTGCGGCGTCCTCCAGAAGAAGTACGCCGTCCCCGACCGCGTCGCGCAACTGCTCGAACGGCGCCACCTGCCCGTACAGGTCCACCCCGATGACAGCTCTCGTCCGGCCGGTGACCCGGCGGGCCACGTCGGCGGGATCGATCAGGAAGTCCTCGTCGCAGTCGGCGAGCACCAGGTCGGCCCCGACGATCGCGACTGCCTCGGCGGTGGCCACGAAGGTGTTGGCGGGAACGATGACTTCGTCCCCCGTCCCGATCCCCGCGCCGCGCAGCGCGAGCACGAGCGCGTCGGTGCCGTTGCCGACGCCGATGCAGTGCTCGACACCGGCGAACGCGGCGTACTCCTCCTCGAAGCGCCGCACCTGCGGTCCGAGGACGAACGCACCGCTCTCGCAGATCTCGGCGAACGCACGCACCGCCTCGTCGTTGATGGCCTGGTTCTGGGGCCGCAGGTCCACGAAGGGCACGCTCGGGCGTGGATTCGTTGTCATGACGGACTTCCTTCCGGGTGGGAGACCGGCTCGAGCCGGCGAAGCCGGGTGAACCGCGCGCGCCACCACGGCAGCAGCGGCAGCGCATAGAGGACGAGGACTGCGGCGGCGACCCCGAGCAGCGTCAGGAGCCGGTTGTTCCCGAGGCCGTCGAGCCAGGCACAGACGACGGCGGCCGGGACCGCGGCGATGAGCGGAACCACGGCGGGTCGGAGGAGGTCGCCGGACCGGACCCCGACCTTGGCGAGTGCCCGCAGGTAGAGCGGGACCACCACGGCCACGACGACCGCGACATGGGTCCAGCCGGCACCGGCCAGGCCCCAACGAGCGACGCCGACGATCATCGCCGGCACCATCGTGAGCACCCACGCGACCTGCACCACGAGGACCGTTCTGGTCTCGCCCGCGGCGATGAGGAAGGTGGCCACCAGATCCAGGAGGACCCGGGTGCCGCCGAACACCGCGAGACCGGTGAGCGCGGCGGCGGCAGGCTCCCAGCGCTCGCCGTAGACGAGGGTCACCACCGGGACGGCCGCCGCGGCGAGGCCGAGCGAGACCAGGGTGGCGAGGGTGACCAGCGGCGCGATGCAGAGCACCAGGCCACGGTTGCGGACCTCCGGTGACGACGCCTGGGAGAAGGCGGGCAGGGCGACCACTCTGATCGCGGCTCCCAGAGCGCTCATCGGCCAGGAGGAGATGTTGAACGCCAGCACGTAGAGCCCGAGCTGCTCGGGACCGAGGGTGCGGGAGACGATGAGGTTGTCGATGCTCAGCAGCAACCAGGAGAGCAGGTTCGCTGCCGCCAGCGGCAGGCAGAAGGCGAGCGAGTCCCGGGCCAGGGCAGGGTCGAACCCCAGTCGCGGCACGGTCCGGGTGATCACGAACAGACCGACCGCGATCACGCTCTGGCAGGCGATCTGGCCACAGGCGAGCGCCTCGGCCCCGAAGCCCCCGAGGATCATGCCGAGGGCGACCACCACCGAGGCCAGCAGGCCGAGCCCGTTGATGCCGAACAGCGCACCTTGGCGGTAGGTCCGGGTCAGCCGCGCGGAGGGAACGATCGTGAAGCCGAAGACGGCGATGCTCACCGCCATCAGCCTGATCACGCCGACCGACTCCGGGCTGTCGAAGGCGAGCGCGATGGGCTCGGCGGCCAGGGCCATCGTCGCGCCGAGGGCGACACTCACCCCCAGGCCGATGCTGGCCACCGTCGGCGCCCGGGGCTCCATGTCGGAGGCGCGGACCAGGTCGGCGCCGAGCCCGAGGTCGGCCAGGGTGGACAGGATCGCCCAGACCGTCAGCGCCACGGCGTACACGCCGAACTCGGCGGGTGCGACCAGCCGGGCGACGAGGATCCCGAACAGCACGCTGCCGACCCGCATCGCGATGGTGCCGCCGAGGCTCCAGCCGAGGCCGCGGCTCACCCGCCCGGCCACAGGACCGTCGGTGGCGGTCGCGGTCATGTGCCGTACCTGCGTTCGAACCGCCACCGCAGGTGATGTCTGACCTTGGCGGTCGCGCGACTCCACGGCGCCGGCCCGGACATCCTGCCCTCCGTGGCGTCGGCCCAGGAGCGTCCCCAGGCCCTAGAGCTTCGGATCGCCGGGTGCGTCTCGGCGGCGAAGCGGAGGTAGTCGAGGAGCGTCGCGGAGTCACCGTGAACGGACTCCCGACCGTGACGCAGTGCCTCGCGGGCCAAGGCCCTCATCGCGTACGGCCGCAGCTCCTGGACGTCGGCGGCCTCCGGTGCGCGCTCGTCGAAGAGGATGTCGAACGTACGCCGGCGCTCGCGCAGGTCGGTGAGCCAGCCTGCGTACTCGGTCAGGTGCATGTTGGCGTCGTGCACGCGGTAGGCCGCCTGGATCGGTCCGTCGACCCGGCCCACGTCCCAGTGGACCGCGGTGCGCAGCCACATGTCGAAGTCGCCCGAGTGGGGCAGGCGAGGGTCGTAGCCGTCGGTCTGCTCGAGCGCCTCACGGCGCATCACCGCCTCGGGGCTGACCAGGAAGCAGCGGCCCTGTCGTGCGGCGGTGCGGAGCCAGTCCCGTCCGGACCAGACCGACCAGCTTCGGGTCCGCGTCGGCCCGACCGGGAGGTCGTCGGTGAACGATCGGGCATACCCGTAGACGAGGCCGACTGTCGGATGATGCTCCATCAGGGCGACGGCGCGGGTGAGCGCGTCGGGCATCAGCACGTCGTCCGCGGAGACGAGCGTGACGTAGTCTCCGCGCACCCGGGACAGGCCGTCGTTGTAGGTCTGGATGTGCCCGGCGTTCCGCTCGTGGACGAGCACCTGGACGCGTGCGTCCGCCGCGGCCAGCGCACGTGCGACATCGGCGCTGTCGTCGGTGGAGGCGTCGTCGACGATCAGCACCTCGACGTCGACGCCGTCCTGGTCAAGGGCGCCCGCGACCGCTTGAGGCAGATAGTGCCCGTAGTTGTAGCAGGGGATCACGACACCCACCGACGGGCGCGTCCGCAACGGTCGCGGACGATGGAACCGGCGCATCAGACCGGCACCCGGACCGGGCGGGCAGGGACACCTGCCCAGGTCTCGCCCGTGGGGAGATCCTGGAGAAGGGCAGACCCCATGCCGAGGATGGCATCGGCTCCGATGGTGAGGTGCTGGCGCACCGAGGAGCTCATCCCGAGGTAGGCGGCCTCGCCGACCACGACGTCCCCGCCCAGGGTGACCCCGGCGCACAGGGTGGCGAAGTCGGCGACGATGTCGTCGTGGGTGAGGACCGCGTTGGGCATGACGACGACGTGCCGGCCGACCGACACCTGCGAGGTCAGCCGTACGCCGGCGAGCAGGACGCTGCCCGGTCCGACCTCGCACCCCTCGGCGACCGAGGCGTCGGGGTGGACGATGGTCGCGAACTGCTCGGGGGCCACCCCGTAGTCGAGCAGACGCTCGAGGAGCCGGCGCCGCACCCGCCCTGATCCGGTGCAGATCACGAGGTCCGCGCCACAGTCGGAGACCAGCTCGACGGGACCGATGACCTTGGCCCCGCCGACCACGGTGCCCCACCGGTCGCGGTCGTCGTCGACCGCGACGATCTGGTCATAGCCGGTGGCCGCGGCGGCGGTCTCACCCGCCAACCCGCTCGCGGCGACGAGAACGAGCGTGGTCATCGGCGCACTCCCCCCTGTCTGAGTACGTCGATGACCCGCGCCTGCTCCGAGTCCGAGATCTGGTGGAAGAGCGGCAGGATGAGCGTGTTGTCTGTGAGGTGCTCGGTGGCCGGAAGGCTGACGGGCGGCGAGGCGTACGCCGGCTGCCGGTGCGACGCCATGATCCCGCGCCGCGCGGAGATCCCTGCCTCGGCCAGGGCGCGCAGCAGCCCCTCCCGGTCCAGTCCGTAGGGGTACCCCACCTCGATCCAGAACGACTGGAAGTTGGAGGTGCCCCAGGCCGGGTCGGCCACGGCCCGCAGCCCGCCGATCT